>NZ_CASGGV010000330.1:0-32705 GCF_949319125.1 Frankia sp. Hr75.2
GCCCCCCCCCCCCCGCCACGCATCAATGCTGGGGCTGGTAAGGGTGCCGGGGAAGGTGCCAGGGGTGGAGTCGCCCTGGTGGTCGGGGGGAGTGGCATAGCGCCGGGGATGCTGTCGCAGGTACCTCTCGGGACCTGTGTCCGGGATGCCACGTGGTGTCGGGGCTGTCGCCGCAGGCCGTGGGCTGCCCTCGGGAACCGGTGGTTGGGGGGCGCAGCCCGGTGTCGGGGTTGCCGCCGCAGGCCGTGGGCTGCCCTCGGGAACCGGTGGTTGGGGGCGCAGCCCGATGTCGGGGCTGTCACCGCAGGCCGCAGGCCGCCCCCAGAACCCCACCCGCCGAGGGGGCCACGGGGGGCACCGCCCCCCGGCAGACATGGCGAGTCGACCAGGCCCAGGTTCCCTGGGCACAGCAAACCCATCGACGAGCGGGTGACCGGGATCGAACCGGCATGGCCAGCTTGGAAGGCTGGGGCTCTGCCATTGAGCTACACCCGCGTAGGTGATGGAAGGAAGCTTACCCCGTAGGATGTGGGGGCAACGCCTCGGGGCGTAGCGTAGTGGCCAGCGCGCCTGCTTTGGGTGCAGGAGATCGGGAGTTCGAGTCTCCCCGCCCCGACCGATACCCTCGGCGCGTCACCCCGTCCAACGTCGTACCAGGAGACCGCCGCGCCGTGAAGGCCACCAAGGAGACCCTCAGCCCGACCCGGGTCAAGCTCACCGTCGAGGTGCCCTTCGACGAGCTCAAGCCGTCCGTCGATGCCACCTACCGCAAGCTGGCGCGCCAGGTGCGCGTCTCCGGATTCCGCCCGGGCAAGGTCCCGCCGCGGATTCTGGACCAGCGCCTGGGGCGCGGTGTGATCCTCGACGAGGCGATCCAGGAGGCGCTGCCGCGCCTTTACTCGGAGGCCGTCCAGGCCGAAGAGGTGGACGTCCTGTCGCGGCCTGAGGTGGACATCACCGAGTTCGCCGATGGCGTGCAGCTGGTCTTCACGGCCGAGATGGATGTGCGCCCGGAGGTGACCCTGCCGGAGTTCGGCGAGCTGGAGCTCGTCGTCGAGCCGGCGACGGTGACCGATGAGCAGGTCGAGGAGCATCTGACGAACCTGCGTGACCGGTTCGCCGTGTTGAAGCCGGTCGAGCGCCCGGTCCAGGAGGGCGACTTCGTCTCGCTGGACCTGTCGGCGTCGGTCGACGGTGAGGCGATCGAGGACGCGACCGCGACCGGCATGTCGTACGAGGTCGGCAGCGGGAACCTGATCGACGGGATCGACGAGGCCATCACCGGCGCGTCGGACGGCGATGAGCGCACGTTCGACACCGAGCTGCTCGCCGGTGAGTACGCGGGCCGCACGGCGCAGGTCACCGCTGTGGTGCGGGGCGTGAAGGAGAAGGAGCTCCCGGAGCTCGACGACGACTTCGCGACGACGGCCAGCGAGTTCGACACGCTGGAGGAGCTGCGCGCCGACGTCCGGACCAGGCTTGAGTCGAACCGGAAGGTCGAGCAGCTGGGCGAGGCCCGCGACAAGATGCTCGACAAGCTGATCGAACTGGTCGAGGTTCCGGTGCCGGATTCGGTGCTGGCCGGCGAGCTGGAGGCCCGTGAGCACCGCCTCGGGCACGAGCTGGAGCATATCGGTACGGACCGGGCGACCTACCTGGAGACGCTGGGCCAGTCGGCGGAGGAGTTCGACGCCGAGGTCCGCAGCTCGGCGGGTAAGGCGATCCGCTCGCAGTTCATCCTGGACGCGGTGATCGACGCCGAGTCGATCGGCCTTGACCAGGGTGAGCTGATGGAGCAGATCCTGATGCGCGCGCAGCGGGCCGGTGTGCAGCCTGACCAGTACGCCCAGCAGCTCGCGCAGGGCGAGGGGCTGACCGCCCTGATGGCGGATGTCCTCCGCACGAAGGCGCTGTTCCTGCTGCTGGAGAACGCGAAGGTCGTCGACACCGAGGGTAACGCGGTGGAGTTGAACCTGCCGCGCCGTCCGTCGGGCGAGGCCGAGGACGACGTCCGGGACATCTCGGACGAGCTGGACGCCGAGGAGCTTGAGGTCCCGGCGGCGGCTCCCTCGGCGGAGGTCACCGCCGCGGCCGGCGACGAGGCCACCGCCACCGCCACGGACGCGGACGGCGAGGGCGACTCCGAGCCGCCCGCGTCCGAGACCAAGTAGCGACTGCCAGGTAGCGACTGCCAGGTAGCGACTGCCAGGTAGCGACCTCCAGGTAACGACCGCCCCTGTGACGACGCCGCCCTGCGCCACGGGCGCCGGGCGGCGGCCGTGGGGCACGGTGCGTGGCACAGCGGGTGGATTCGACCGACGGCCTCCGGAACGCGAGTTTCGGAGGCCGTCGGCGTGTCCGGTGCCACGCATGGACACCGAGAGGCACGCTGTCGCCCGGCACGGTGACGACGGGTGCGCGGCCGGGCCGGCGGCTGGTCACGGGCCCTCGACGCACATCGATGCCGGACTGGCTCGGCCTCACGCCGAGCGCGAACATCGAAGGAGAAGCACCGGAACCGGCTCGTGTCACAGATAGTGTCGAGCCGGTCAATCAGACGCCGCCGAAGGAAGCCGAGGATCCGACCGTGAGTGACATCGCCGCCCCTGGCCTGGCTGTCCCGGGCCCGAGTCTCCGCTCGCCGGGACAGAATGGCCCCGGCTTCGACGAGCAGGTCTTCAACCGTCTCCTCCGTGAGCGGATCATCTTCCTCGGTTCGGTGGTGGAGGACTCGATCGCCAACGCGATCTGCGCGCAGCTCCTGCTGCTGAACGCCGAGGACCCCGAGCGGGACATCTTCCTCTACATCAACTCGCCCGGCGGCTCGGTCAGCGCCGGCATGGCGATCTACGACACCATGCAGTACGTCGAGAACGACGTCGCCACGGTTTCGCTGGGGCTCGCCGCGTCGATGGGCCAGTTCCTGCTCTGCGCGGGCGCGCCGGGCAAGCGTTACTCGCTGCCGCACGCGCGGATCATGATGCACCAGCCCTCCGGCGGCATCGGCGGAACGGCGTCCGACATCGCGATCCAGGCGGAGCAGATGCTCTACACCAAGCGGATGATGCAGGAGCGCATCGCGTTCCACACCGGTCAGCCCGTCGAGCAGATCGAGCGGGACTCCGACCGCGACCGCTGGTTCACCGCGGACGAGGCGAAGGACTACGGCTTCGTCGACCACGTCGTCCAGCGGGCCCGCCAGGTCCCCAGCGAAGGACCGGTGAGCTGACGCCCGCCGCGGCAGCGAGCCGTCCCGACCCTCGTCACCCGCTCTCCTCGGAGGCAGTCACCATGCACGGACCACAGGGCTACTACGGAACGCAGAGCCGGTACGTCCTCCCCAACATCATCGAGAAGACGTCCCGCGGTGAGTACGGGATGGACCCGTACTCGAAGCTGCTGAAGGAGCGCATCGTCTTCCTCGGCGCGCCGATCGATGACACGTCGGCGAACGACGTGATGGCGCAGCTGCTGTTCCTCGAGTCCGAGGACCCGGACCGCGACATCTCGATCTACATCAACTCGCCCGGTGGGTCGTTCACGTCGCTGACCGCGATCTACGACACCATGCAGTTCGTGCGTCCCGACATCCAGACGATCTGCATGGGCCAGGCGGCGTCCGCGGCGGCGGTGCTGCTCGCGGCCGGTACCCCCGGCAAGCGGTTCGCGCTGCAGAACAGCCGCATCCTCATCCACCAGCCGTCGGCGCAGGGCGAGGGCCAGTCCAGCGACATCGAGATCCAGGCGCGCGAGATCCTGCGCATGCGGTCGCTGCTGGAGCACATGCTCGCCGAGCACACGGGGCGCACCGAGGAGGCCGTCCGCAAGGACATCGAGCGCGACAAGATCTTCAGCGCTGACGAGGCCAAGGACTACGGCATCATCGATGAAGTGATCAAGACCCGGAAGTCCTCGCGGCTCGCCTCGGCGCGCTGAGCCGGCGCCGAGTCGGCCCCGCCGGGCCCGGGCACGGCGGGGCTCACCGGGCCGGCCTCGGTGGGCGCCTCCGGGGCGCCGCTTCCTCCGTCGGACCCGGGCCGCGGGCCCGGCGGCCCTGTGGTGGCGCGGTACGCGGGAGGCTCGTCGGTGGCGGGCCGGGTGCGACGGGTTGGCATCCTCCCGTCCCCTTCCGGACGCCCGATCGGGCGGTGGTGCCGAACGGGCCGTCTGGACGAGCGGGGACGGGTCCGATGACCGTAGGCTGACCGGTATGAGCCCAGCGATTGGGCTCTCACCGGACGCCCCCGCGGGGTACCGTCCCCACGGGGACGGATACAGGCAGACACGCGACGACCGGGCGGTGCCCACCGCCCCCGACACGCAGGCGACACCATCGTCTGGACGAAGGGACTGAGTCCTCGGTGGCACGCATCGGTGATGGCGGTGACCTGCTCAAGTGCTCCTTCTGCGGTAAGTCTCAGAAGCAGGTGAAGAAGCTCATCGCCGGCCCCGGCGTCTACATCTGCGATGAGTGCATCGATCTCTGCAACGAGATCATCGAGGAGGAGCTCTCCGAGTCCTCTGAGCTCAAGTGGGAGGAGCTCCCGAAGCCCCGGGAGATCTACGAGTTCCTCGACGGGTACGTGGTCGGTCAGGAGGCGGCGAAGAAGACGCTGTCGGTGGCCGTCTACAACCATTACAAGCGGGTGCAGGCGGGCGGTGCCTCCGGCGGTGACGCCGGCAAGGGCGAGGTGGAGCTCGCGAAGAGCAACATCCTGCTGCTGGGCCCCACGGGGTGCGGCAAGACCCTGCTGGCGCAGACGCTGGCCCGGATGCTGAACGTCCCGTTCGCCATCGCCGACGCGACCGCGCTCACCGAGGCCGGGTATGTCGGCGAGGATGTCGAGAACATTCTTCTCAAACTCATCCAGGCCGCCGACTACGATGTCAAGAAGGCCGAAACCGGCATCATCTACATCGATGAGGTCGACAAGATCGCCCGGAAGTCGGAGAACCCCAGCATCACCCGGGACGTCTCCGGCGAGGGCGTGCAGCAGGCGCTGCTGAAGATTCTCGAGGGAACGACGGCGAGCGTCCCGCCGCAGGGCGGCCGCAAGCACCCGCACCAGGAGTTCATTCAGATCGACACGACGAACGTCCTGTTCATCGTCGGTGGGGCTTTCGCCGGTCTGGACCGCATCATCGAGTCGCGCATCGGCAAGAAGTCGCTGGGGTTCCGCGCGGTGCTGCACGGCAAGGACGACCCGGACGCCTCGAACGTCTTCGGCGACATCATGCCGGAGGACCTCCTCAAGTACGGAATGATCCCGGAGTTCATCGGCCGACTGCCGATCATCACCAGCGTCTCCAACCTCGACCGCGAGGCGCTCATCCGGATCCTCACCGAGCCGAAGAACGCGCTCGTCCGCCAGTACAAGCGGCTGTTCGAGCTGGACGGCGTCGACCTCGACTTCACCACCGACGCACTCGAGGCCATCGCGGACCAGGCCATCCTGCGCGGGACGGGCGCCCGCGGCCTGCGCGCGATCATGGAAGAGGTCCTGCTCTCGGTGATGTACGACATCCCGAGCCGTAAGGACGTCGCCCGCGCGGTGATCACCCGGGAGGTCGTGCTCGAGCACGTCAACCCGACCCTGGTGCCACGCGACGTCGCCGCGTCGAAGCGCGGCCCGCGCCAGGAGAAGTCCGCCTGACGAGATCGCGGCCGGCCGCCCCGGCACTGGTCGCCGTGGCCTCGGCGACGGCGAGGTGCCCGTGCCGGCCGCGGCATCGGAACGGGCGTCCCGATGCCATAACCTCGGCTCCGTGACAGACGCACGCACGGGGCGCACGCCGGACGACGCGGCCGAGCTCGCCCGGGTGGAGAAGGCACTGGCCGGGCGGTTCCCGCACCGGATGCACCCGGACCTGGACCGGATGCGGGATCTCGTGGACCTGCTGGGGCACCCGGAGCGGTCCTTCCCGTCCATCCACATCACCGGGACGAACGGCAAGACGTCCACGGCGCGGATGATCGACGCGCTGCTTCGGGGCTTCGGGCTGAGGCCGGGCCGGTACACCTCCCCGCACATGGAAAGCGTCACGGAGCGGATCAGCATCAACGGCGTGCCCGCCGACGCTGAGGTGTTCGCCAGGGCCTACGACGACGTGATCCCCTACGCGGAGCTCGTCGACAGCCGCCATCCCGAGCGGGTCACGTTCTTCGAGCTGCTCACCGCGATGGCGTTCTCCGCCTTCTCCGACTCGCCCGTGGACGCCGGGGTCGTCGAGGTCGGCATGGGCGGCACCTGGGACGCGACGAACGTGGTCGACGCGGGCGTCGCGGTGATCACGCCGGTCTCCCTCGATCATCCGGAGCTGGGTGACACCGTGGAGGCGGTGGCGGCGGAGAAGGCGGGGATCATCCGGCCGGACGCCCTGGTGGTGCTGGCGCAGCAGTCGCTGCCCGCCGCCGAGGTCCTGCTGCGGCGCAGCGCCGAGGTCGGCGCCACCGTCGCGCGGGAGGGCCTGGAGTTCGGCGTCGTCGGCCGGCGGGTGGCGGTGGGCGGCCAGGTGCTGACCCTGCGCGGTCTGGGCGGGACGTACGAGGAGGTCTTCCTGCCGCTGCACGGCATCCACCAGGCGCACAACGCGGCCGTCGCGCTGGCGGCCGTCGAGGCGTTCCTCGGTGGCGGGCAGGGCCAGCTGGACGCCGACGCCGTCCTCGCAGGGTTCGCCCAGGCCGACTCGCCCGGCCGGCTGGAGGTCGTGCGGCGCTCGCCGACCATCGTCCTGGACGGCGCGCACAACGTCGCCGGCGCGCAGGCCCTCGCGGCCGCGGTCGACGAGGCCTTCGGCTTCGACAATCTCGTCGGGGTCGTCGGTGTGCTCGGAGACAAGGACGCCGAGGGCATCCTCGCCGCCCTGGAACCGGTGCTCAGCAGTGTCGTCGTGACCCAGAGCACGTCACCGCGGGCGATGGGCGCGGACGACCTGGCCGCGATCGCGGTGGACGTCTTCGATGCCGACCGGGTCGAGGTGGCGCCACGGCTGGACGACGCCCTCGAGGCCGCGGTGCGGCTCGCGGAGGAGGAGGGCGAGCTGGGCGGCACGGGTGTGCTGGTGACCGGCTCGCTGGTGACCGTGGGTGAGGCGCGGCACCTGCTTCGTCGCTGACCGTCCGTCGGCCGGCGATGATCTGATGTGCCTGGTGATCCCGGTGTTGCCCGCGCGGTGCTCTGACGGGTGGTCCGGGGGACTGCGTGGACCGGTGGTGAACGCCGACCCTGTAGGTTTGCCAGGGGCCAACCGGTGTCGCGTAGACGCGGTCCGGGCGCCCCTACCACGTCGAAGATGACGAAACGATTCCGAAGGAGTCCCGTGTCCGCCGAGCGCACCCTCATCCTGGTCAAGCCCGATGGCGTCAGCCGCGGCCTCGTCGGTGAGGTCGTCGGCCGCATCGAGCGTAAGGGGCTGAAGATCGTCGCACTCGAGCTGCGCACGCTTGAGCGCTCGGTCGCCGAGACCCACTACGGCGAGCACGCCAGCAAGCCGTTCTTCGGCGAGCTGGTGGAGTTCATCACCTCCGGCCCGCTCGTCGCGCTGGTGGTCGAGGGGCCCCGCGCGGTCGAGGCGCTGCGCGGCCTGATCGGCGCCACCGACCCGGTGAAGGCGGCTCCCGGGTCGCTGCGCGGTGACTTCGCGCTCGAGATCGGCCAGAACCTCATCCACGGTTCGGACTCGCCCGAGTCGGCCAAGCGCGAGATCGACCTCTTCTTCCCCGGCCTGAGCTGACCCACCCGGCTCCGGCCGGCCCGTCCGAGGGTGGCCGGCGGCACCGTTGCGGGTGAACCGCCGGCTGCGCGGCGCCCCGTCGCGGTGGCACCCCCGTGGGGCCGCTGGCCGGGCGAGCCGTCCCGGCGGGCGTTTCGTCACCGATCCGGGGCGGTTGCGCTCGGAGCCCGGCGCCCGATCGGTGGCGCTGCGCCGCCCGCTCGGCAACCGTCCCGGATGGCCTGGCGCCGACCGGCGTGCCGTGCACGCCCCGCTACGCGCGGGGTGACACGCTTCCCGGTCGGCGCGGCGACCCCACCGGGGGCGGTCTACGCTTTCAACTGCCCGGAACGTGTCCGGCGGGCTGCGGCGAACGACCTTTCAGGCGGTCGCCGTGACCGTGTTCTCGCGCGGCGCATCCGGGCCGTCCCGCCCGCTCGACGAACTCTGTACGCGTTTCGCGCGTTGGTCGGAGACGGGCCGGTCGGTGACGCCCGCGTGCGCCGCCCGGACCCGTCCCACCTCGCGCCCCCCGGGAAGGCCGGCACCCGACGATGTCCAGTTCGCTGTCATTCCTCGGTCGTGACATGGCCGTCGACCTTGGTACCGCCAACACGCTCGTCTACGTCCGCGGCAGGGGGATCGTCCTCAACGAGCCCAGTGTGGTGGCGATCAATACGACCACCTCGGGCATCCTCGCCGTCGGCACCGACGCCAAGCGGATGATCGGGCGCACCCCGGGCAACGTGGTGGCCGTCCGCCCGCTGAAGGACGGCGTGATCGCCGACTTCGAGACCACCGAGCGGATGCTGCGCTACTTCATCCAGAAGGTGCACCGCCGCCGGCACTTCGCCAAGCCGCGGCTGGTGGTGTGCGTGCCGTCCGGTATCACCGGGGTGGAGCAGCGGGCCGTCAAGGACGCCGGCTACCAGGCCGGGGCCCGCAAGGTCTACATCATCGAGGAACCGATGGCGGCGGCGATCGGTGCCGGCCTGCCCGTCCACGAGCCGACCGGGAACATGGTCGTCGACATCGGCGGCGGCACGACCGAGGTGGCGGTCATCTCCCTCGGTGGGATCGTCACCAGCCAGTCGATCCGCACGGCCGGTGACGAGCTCGACACGGCGATCATCTCCTACGTCAAGAAGGAGTACTCGCTGATGCTCGGCGAGCGGACCGCCGAGGAGATCAAGATGGCCATCGGCTCGGCGCACAAGATCCCGGACGAGCCGAGCGCGGAGATCCGCGGCCGTGACCTCGTCACGGGCCTGCCCAAGACGATCGTGGTGACCGCCGAGGAGATCCGCAAGGCCATCGAGGAGCCGGTGAACGCGGTGATCGACGCCGTGAAGGTCACCCTCGACAGATGCCCTCCGGAGCTCTCCGGCGACATCATGGACCGCGGGATCGTGCTGACCGGTGGCGGGGCGCTGCTGCGCGGGCTCGACGAGCGCCTGCGCCACGAGACCGGGATGCCGATCCACATCGCGGAGAACCCGCTGCACTCGGTGGCGATGGGCTCGGGCAAGTGCGTCGAGGAGTTCGAGGCGCTCCAGCAGGTCCTGATCTCCGAACCGAAACGCTGACCGCGGCCCGGGGCCGGGAACCCAGCCGGCCCGCCGCTCGTCCGACCAGGAAGATCGACGGTCGCGGGCGCGGCGTGTCGTGGCGGCGCCGGTCGAGGGCGTTGTGAGAGTGCCGGTCGAGGGTGTTGTGACAGCGCCGGCCAAGGCTTGTCCGGCCGTTTCGGCGGCCGGGCGGCCGGCCGGCCCCGGCTCGAGGGCTTGTCGCGGCCCCGGTAGAAACATCACCGGAACCTTGCGGCAACCGTGGGCCGGCAGCCAACCGGACCACACGGCAGGAGGACGGCACCGGTGACGGAGGACCGACGTGGGACGTGACACCAGGCGCTCCCGCCTCGTCATCGCCGCGCTGCTCGTCCTCGCCTTCACGCTGATCACGCTCGACTACCGGACGGGTGACTCCGCGACCGGGGTGCGCGGGGTGCTGCACTCGGCGGTCGGCGGCGTGGAGAACGCGGTCACGACGGTGACCCGCCCGGTGGGGCGCACCGTCTCCTCGCTGACCCACCCGAACCGCTACCACGACCGTGCCGACCGGCTCGGTGAGGAGAACGCCGCGCTGCGGCGCCAGATCGCCGACGGGGCCGAGATCGACCGGCTGGCGGGGGATCTGTCCGACCTGCGCCTGCTCTCGGACAAGGGCCAGTACACGATCGTCCCGGCCCGGGTCATCGCGGTCGGCGACGTCACCGGGATGGACTGGACGGTGACGATCAACGCCGGCCGCCGGGATGGCCTCGCCGTCGACAAGGTGGTCGTGAACGCGTCGGGCCTGGTCGGGACGGTCGCCTCGGTGACCGACAGCACCGCCGTGATCAAACTGCTCTGCGACCCGACCAGTCGGATCGGCGCCCGGCTGGAGACGACCCAGCTGCTCGGCGCGGTGGCCGGCGGGCAGGGACCGAGCTCGCTGACCTTCACTCTTTATGACGCCTCGTACCAGGTTAAAAAGGGTGACCGTTTGGTGACGTTCGGTAGTCTTGACTATGTGGCGGGCGTACCGATCGGTGAGGTGACCAAGGTGGTGGACGTCGGCGGGCTCTCGCGCACCGCGGAGGTCCGTCCCTTCGTCTCCGTCGGCACGCTCGACATGGTCGGCGTCGTGATCGGCGGCCCACCGGCGGACCCGGGTGACCGGGTCCTCCCGCCCCGCCCGGCGCCCGCGCCCGACGCCGCGCAGCCGCCGGACGGCCAGCCGTCCGCGCCCGCCCAGCCCGACGGCGCCCAGCAGCCGGCCGGGCAGCCTCAGGGTGGTCAGGCGCAGGGCGGTGCGGGCGTCCCCGCGGCCGCGGGTGCGGGCTGAGGTCGGCCGTGTGGGATACCGGAACCTCCGAGGAGAGCCTGCATCCGCGCACGTTCGTGGCCGCGGTGGTGGTGCTGCTGGTCGCGGTCGTCCTGCAGGTCTCGGTCGTGGCGCGGCTCGGTGCGCCGCTCGGCCGGCCCGATCTGGTCCTCGTCCTGCTCGCGATCATCGCGTTGATCGAGGGGCCGATGCTCGGCGCGGTCCTGGGCTTCGCCGTGGGGCTCGTGGCCGACCTGTTGTCCACGCATGTGATCGGGCAGACCGCGCTCGTCCTGTGCCTGGTCGGGTATCTCGTCGGCCTGGTGATGAACGCGGCGGAGCGCTCGATCGTCGTGCCGCTCGCCGCGGTCGGCGCCGCGGCGGCGCTGGGCACCCTGGGCCACGCGGCGACGACGTCGATCCTGGGCGACGCGGCCCTCACCGGTGGCCAGGCCATCGTGCGCGCGATCGCCGCCGGGCTCTACGCCCTGCTCGTCACGCCGTTCCTGTTCCCGCTCGCGGCGGCGGCCTCCCGCCGCCTGCACGGGGATCGGAGGCGGGTGTGACCGACCGGATGCGCATCCGGCTACTGATCCTGCGGGTCCTCGTGCTCTCCCTGCTGGTGACGCTCGGCGCCCGGCTGTGGGTGCTGCAGATCCTCGACGGCGAGCGCTACCGCCAGGTCGCGGAGACCAACCGGGTCCGCGAGGTGGTCACCCCCGCCACCCGGGGCATGATCGTCGACGACGAGGGTCAGCCCCTGGTGCGCAACCGCACCTCGCTGGTCATCTCGGTCAACCGGTCGACCATCGACCGCCAGGCGGACAAGGGCAAGGCCGTGCTCGACCGGCTGGCCACCGTCATCGGGGCGCCGCTGGCCGAGCTCGAGCAGCGGGTCCGCTTCTGCTCGGCCACGGTGCGGGCGCCGTGCTGGAACGGCTCCCCCTACCAGCCGGTCCCGGTGGCGAAGGACGTCACCCCGGCGCAGGCGCTCGCGGTGATCGAGCACCCGGACCGTTTCCCGGGTGTCTCCGCGGACCTGCAGGCCGTCCGCGAGTACCCGAACGGCCAGCTCGCCGCGCACGAACTCGGCTACCTCGCCCCGGTCTCCCAGGACCAGCTCGACAAGCAGGGCGACGAGAAGGGCTACCACCTCAACAGCCTGATCGGCGTCTCCGGCCTGGAGTACACCTACGACGACGCGCTGCGCGGCGCGGACGGGGTGGAACGCCTCGAGGTCGACCGGTTCGGCCGGGTCGCCGGCACCGCGTCGACGACCCCGCCGGTCAGCGGCGACCACCTCGTGCTCAACCTCGACCTGGACGTCCAGCGCGCGGCCGAGGAGGCGCTGGCCACGACGCTCAACTCGCTCGGCGGGGGAGCGCGGTCCGCCTCCGCGGTGGTGCTGGACGTGCGCACCGGCGGCGTCGTCGCGTTGGCCAGCCTGCCGTCCTACGACCCGTCGGTGTTCGTCGGCGGCGTCTCCCAGAACGACTACGCCGCGCTGTCCGACCCGGCCAACGGCACCCCGCTGCTTTCGCGGGCCTACCAGGGCTCGTCCGCGCCGGCGTCGACGTTCAAGGTCGTCTCCACCGCGGTCGCGCTGGAGCACCTGGGCGCGAGCGGCGACGACACATACGACTGCGCGCCGACGCTCCAGGTCGGCGACCAGGTTTTCCACAACTTCGACGGCTCGTCCGCGGGACCCATCACGCTGCACCAGGCGCTGGTGATCTCCTGCGACGTCATCTACGACAAGTTCGCCTACGACGCCTGGGTCGCCGACGGCGGGCTGCGCAACGGCCGCGGCCCCTACCCGGAGCCGAAGGAGTACTTCGCCCGAATGGCCGAGGGACTGGGCTTCGGCCGGCGCACGGGCATCGACCTTCCCGGCGAGACCGCCGGCACGGTCGTGGACCGTGCCGAGGCCAAGCAGATCTGGGAGGAGCTCAAGGACTCCTACTGCCGGCGGGCGCAGAACGGCTACCCGGAGGAGCCCGACCCGACGAAGGCAGAGCGTTTCCGCAGATACGCGGCCGAGGCCTGCGTCGACGGCTACCTCTACAACGCCGGTGCCGCCGTGCAGTTCTCCATCGGGCAGGGGCAGTACCTCTCCGCCAGCCCCCTGCAGCTCGCCACCGCCTACGCGGCCATCGCGAACGGCGGGACTCTCTACAAGCCCACCCTCGCCAAGGCCACGGTCTCGCCGGATGGCAGAGAGGTGAAGAGGATCGAGCCGACGGTCACCGGGAAGCTGCCCATCTCGCCGGAGAACCTCGCCTACATCCGGGACTCCCTGCGCGGGGTGACGACCGAGGGCGGCGGGACGGCGGCCGGGGTGTTCGCCGACTGGCCCAGCGACATGGTGCCGGTGGCGGCCAAGACCGGAACGGCCGAGGTCGAGGGCAAGGCCGACACCTCGTGGTTTGCGTCGTTCGCTCCGGCGAACGACCCGCAGTTCGCGGTCGTGGTGAGCATCCCGGAGGCGGGGACCGGCGCCGAGTACGCCGCGCCGGTCGCCAAGGAGATCTACAAGGCGCTCTACGGGGTAGGCCGACCCGGGGCGGTGCCTGGGGGCAAGCCACCGGCCGAGCTGCCCGAGCTGGGCCGCGACGGCACGTTCGCTGCGGCGCCCGGGGCCGCGCCGGACACGGGCGCACCCGGTACGACCGCCCCGGGCCCCCAGGCGCCGGGAACAGCGGCGCCGGGCGCGGGTGCGTCGGGTACGACCGCCGCCGCCGCGGTGCCGGGGGATGCAGCCGCGGGAACGACGGTCCCCGGTGCGGTGCTGCCCGCTGTTTTCGCGGAGGCCAGGCACCCGGCGCCGCCGGTGGAACCGGGTGCCGGCGGCACCGGCGAGCCGGCGGCCGGCGAACAGGTGCCGCGGGCACGCGGCCCAACCGGGCACGACTGACGGTGCGAGGCCGGCCGGCGCCGATCCGGCCGGCCACCAGGGCCACAGCCGGCCACCGGGTCCACAGCCGGCCACCAGGGCCACAGCCGGCCGGACATCCCACGGACGGCCACTCGGCAGTTCGGTCCACCCACAGTGCGGCCGGCATGGCCGGGGCCGCCCACAGACGGGGAGGGGAACGATGACGCAGGACCCGGGTCCTACCGCGCTGCGCTCCTCCCCGGTGCTGGTCCGGGGGCGGATCGGGCAGCTGCGCGACCGCGCGTCCGGGCGGCACTCGCCGCTGCGCCGGCTCGACTGGCCGCTTCAGATCAGCGTGATCGCGCTGGCGCTCCTCGGTGCCCTGCTGGTCTGGTCGGCGACCCGCCAGCGGCTGGAGGAGACCGGGGGAGACCCACAGACCTTCCTGAAGCGCCACCTGCTGAACCTGGTGATCGGCCTGCTGCTCGGGGCCGCCGCGACCCTGGTCGACTACCGGATCCTGCGGGCGTACGCGCCCTTCGTCTATCTCGGCTCGCTGGTCGGTCTCATCGCCGTCCTCCTGGTCGGCACCACCGTCAACGGCGCCCACTCGTGGATCGTGCTCCCGGCCGGCTTCCAGCTCCAGCCGTCGGAGTTCGCCAAGGTCGCGCTCGTCGTCGGGGCGGCGATGATCCTCGGGGAGAAACACGAGGACCGGCACACCGGCATCCGGCGCGGCGCGCCGGGCCACGGCGACGTGCTGCTCGTGCTCGGGCTCGCCGTCGTGCCGATGGCCCTGATCATGCTGCAGCCCGACTTCGGCACGGTCATGGTGCTGGTGTTCGTCACCCTCGGCATGCTGGCGGTGAGCGGCGCGCCGCGGCGCTGGGTGCTCGGCCTGATCCTGTGCGGGGTCCTCTTCGGCGGGGCGATCCTGCAGTTCCACCTGCTCAAGCCCTACCAGGAGGCACGCCTCACCTCGTTCGTCTCCGAGAACAAGGCGTCGTCGTCCACCGGATACAACGTCGACCAGGCGATGACCGCGATCGCGAACGGCGGCATCACCGGTCGTGGTCTGTTCGAGGGCCAGCAGACCCAGGGCCAGTTCGTGCCCGAGCAGCAGACCGACTTCGTGTTCAGCGTCGCCGGCGAGGAGCTCGGCTATCTGGGGGCCGGCGGTGTGATCGTCCTGCTCGGCGTGGTGCTCTGGCGGGCGCTGACGATCGGCTTCCACTCGCAGGACTCCTTCGGGGCGCTCATCGCCACCGGCGTGGTCTGTTGGTTCACCTTCCAGATCTTCGTCAACATCGGCATGTGTCTCGGTGTGATGCCGGTGACCGGCCTCCCATTGACGTTCCTGTCATACGGCGGTTCCTCGATGTTCGCGAACATGATCGCGGTCGGGCTGTTGCAGAACGTCCGCCTGCGCTCGCGCTCGGACCCCTACGCGCTCTGAGGGCTGAGGCGGTCGGCCACCCTCCGGTGCCGTAGGCTCGCGGGCATGTCCGGACAGTCGCTGTTTCCCCTCCTGGAGCCGCTGCTCCCACGGGTCCGGAAGCCCGTCCAGTACGTCGGCGGCGAGGGGAACGCGGTCGTCAAACCCTGGGGCGACGCCGCGGTCCACTGGTGTCTGATGTACCCCGACGCCTACGAGGTCGGGCTGCCGAACCAGGGCGTCCAGATCCTCTACGAGATCCTCAACGAGCAGCCGGACGTCCTCGCGGAGCGCACGTACTCGGTCTGGCCGGATCTCGAGGCCCTGATGCGTGAGCACCGAATACCGCAGTTCACTGTGGACGGCCATCGCCCGGTCGGGGATTTCGACCTCTTCGGGGTCAGCTTCTCCACCGAGCTCGGCTACACGAACCTGCTCTCGGCCCTGGATCTCGCCGGCATCCCGCTGCGCACCGCGGACCGTGCCGCCCCGGGTGACGGCCTGACCTGGCCGATCGTCATCGCCGGCGGGCACGCGGCCTTCAACCCCGAGCCGATCGCGGACTTCGTCGACGCCGTCGTCCTCGGGGACGGCGAGCAGGCCGTCCTGCTGATCACCGACATCACCCGCGCCTGGAAGGCCGCCGGCGCGCCCGGTGGGCGCACGGAGCTGCTGCACCGTCTCGCCCGCCGCAAGCTGGTCTACGTCCCGGAGTTCTACGACGTCAGCTACCGGCCGGACGGGCGGATCGCGGCGGTCACCCGCAACCGGGACGACGTCCCGGAGCGGCCCGCCAAGCACACCCTGACCGACCTCGACTCCTGGCCGTACCCGAAGACCCCGCTCGTACCGCTGGCCGAGACGGTGCACGAGCGGCTGAGCGTGGAGATCTTCCGCGGCTGCACCCGCGGCTGCCGGTTCTGCCAGGCCGGGATGATCACCCGTCCGGTGCGGGAGCGCAGCATCACCACCGTCGGCGAGATGGTCGACGCCGGGCTCGCGGCCTCGGGTTTCTCCGAGGTGGGCCTGCTGTCGCTGTCGAGCGCGGACCACAGCGAGATAGGCGAGATCGCCAAGGGCCTGGCCGACCGCTACGAGGGCACCAACACGGCGCTGAGCCTGCCCTCCACCCGGGTGGACGCCTTCAACGTCACCCTCGCCAACGAGTTCTCCCGCAACGGCCGCCGCAGTGGGCTCACCTTCGCCCCCGAGGGCGGCTCGGAGCGGCTTCGCAGGGTCATCAACAAGACGGTCAGCGCGGAGGACCTGGTCCGCACGGTCAGCACGGCCTACGCGAACGGCTGGCGGCAGGTGAAGCTCTACTTCATGTGCGGCCTGCCCACCGAGACGGACCAGGACGTCCTGGAGATCGCCGATCTCGCCCGCGAGGTCATCCGGGCGGGCCGGCGGGCCAGCGGCCACCGCGACATCCGGTGCACCGTCTCGATCGGCGGGTTCGTCCCCAAGTCGCACACGCCGTTCCAGTGGGCGGGGCAGGCATCCCATGAGGTGACCGACCAGCGCCTCAAGCTGCTGCGTGACACCGTGCGCGCCGACCGTGAGGTCGGCCGGGCGGTCGGCTTCCGCTACCACGACGGGCGTCCGGGCATCATCGAGGGGCTGCTCGCACGCGGTGACCGCCGGGTCGGCCGGGTGATCGAGCGGGTCTGGCGCGACGGTGGCCGCTTCGACGGCTGGAGCGAGCACTTCTCGTTCGCCCGCTGGGAGGCCGCGTGCGAGGCGGAGCTCACCGGGCTCGGCGTCTCGCTGGACTGGTTCACGACCCGCGAGCGCGACGAGCGCGAGATCCTGCCGTGGGATCATCTCGACGCCGGCCTCGACCGTGACTGGCTGTGGGCCGACTGGCAGGACGCCCTGCGCGCGACCGAGCTGGACGACTGCCGCTGGACCCCCTGCTACGACTGTGGGGTGTGCCCGACGATGGGAACCGAGAACCAGATCGGCCCCACCGGGCGCACACTGATCCCGGTGATCCCGGTGGGTCGTACCGATGCGTCGGCTGCATCGGCTGAACCGGGCCCTGCCGGGTCGTCCCCTGTTCCGTCCGACCTGGCGCGGGTCAGTGCCTCGTCGACCTGAGGGCCCGCCGCCCCCGCCGGTCGTGGCCAGGGTGCGGGTCCGGTTCGCCAAGCGGGGGCGGCTGCGCTTCCTGTCGCACCGCGACATAGCCAGGACCTTTGAACGCGGCCTGCGTCGCGCCCGGATACCGGTCGCGTTCTCGGCCGGGTTCAGCCCCCATCCCCGGGTGTCGTGGGTCGGCGCGGCACCCACCGGCGCCGCAAGCGAGGCCGAGTACTTCGAGGTCGCGCTGTCGGCCCCGATGGAGCCTGAGCAGGTACGCGCGGAACTCGACGCGGCGCTCCCGCCCGGGCTGGACGTCCTGCACTGCGTCGCGGCGGACAGCCCGCCGCTGCCGGACCGGATCGACGCGTCCCGGTGGCGGCTGCGGATGCCCGGCGTCGCGATCGCCGATCTGGACGTCGCCGTCGCCGAGCTGCTGGGTCGGGAGTCACTCACGGTCGAGCGGGCCACCAAGGACGGACGGCGCCGCGTGGACGTGCGCGAGGCCGTGGTCTGGGCCGTTTGCCGTGCAGAGAACGACACCTGTGCGATACTGGACGTGGTCGTACGGCACACGACGCCCGCCGTTCGACCCGACGACGTGCTGACCGCCCTTTCCGCGGTCGCCGTCCTCAGCGTCCCGGTGCCGCCCGAGCCAACACGACTCGAACAGGGCCGGTTGCGCGAGGACGGAACGCTGGCGGACCCGCTGGTACCGGACCGCGACGAGGCTGCCCGGCTGGTGGGTCAACTCGAAGCGTGATGCAGGGCGTCGCAGGATTGCCGGCGGCACAACCGTCGGACCGAGACAGTGGCTTCTGCGCGGCCGCGACTGCTGACACAGCGCGCCCGGGAGCCCGAGAGGCTTCATAACCCGTGCCCGAAGACCAGATCATCGAGGACCAGGCCACGCGCTCCGAGGTAACGCCCTCCGAGACCGTGCCCTCCGACAACACCCTTGCCGATACCGCGGCCCCTGCGGCGGCGGCTCCCGAGTCGGTGACCCCCGCGACAGCTGTCGCTGAATCTGCGGCCCCTGAGAGCGTGACCGCCGAGACCGCTCCGCAACGCCCCACCCGGCGCCGCCGCGCGGCTGGCCGACCGGCCGGGCCGCCACCTGAGGAGGCAGGCCCGCCTGCCGCCGCGGCCGGTGGCGAGACCGCCGTGGACGCGGCCGATTCCGCCACCGGTGCCGGTGCCGGTGCCGCGTCCAGCACTCTCCCCGTGTCCGACGGCGCGGCGCCTGACGCCGCGGTACCGCTGGTCGAGGCCGGCGCCGAGCCGGCGCCCGAAGCCGCGCCGGCCAAGCCGGCCCGGCGGGCGAGGACGACCCGGCCGCGCCGGGCCTCCCGGGAGGTCAGCGAGGCCGTACCCGACACCACAGCCACCCCCGCTCCCTCCGACACCACGTCGCCCGCCGCCGGCTCGCCCGACACGACGTCGCTCGACACCAGGACACCTGAGACCACGTCGTCCGCCACCGCGGCGCCCGAGGCCGGAGCGGACAACGTCCCCGGCTCGCCCGGGCAGGTCGCGAAGGGCGACGTCACCGCGTCCGATGCGCTCGCTGACACTACGGCGTCGGGCGAGGCTGCCCCCGCCGTGACCAAGCCGCGTCGCACCCGTGCTCGTCGGGCGGCCACGAAGGTCGAGCCGGCGGCCGAGACCGGCACTCCCACGGGTGCGCCGGGCAGCGAATCCGCCGCTTCGGCGTCGTCCAGCGTGGGCGAGCCGGCGGTCGAGCAGACTCCCGCCGCCTCCGCTCCGGCCACCGCCGCAGCCCCGGACTCGGCGGCCGACGCGGCCACCCCGCCGGCTCCCGAACCGGCCATCGACGAGACCGTCGACCCGCTCGCGGAGCCGGTCGACGAACTGTCGGCGAACGCCACCCCCGACGTGGACGCCGGGACCAGCGCTGCCGGGACTGGCGCCGCCGCGACGGACGCGCCCGGGGCTCAGCCGGCGGTCGCGTCCTCGCCGGAGCCCGTGATTGCCGCGACAGTGGCGGAAAGAGCGGCTGTGACGGGAGCCGGAACCACCGGAGCCACCCCCGCGGCCGGTCCCGAGGCGGTCGCCGGAACGGAGACCGCCCCCGGTCCCGAGGCGGTCGGTGCGCCCGAGCCCCCGCGGGCGGAGCGCACCTCGCGGCGGCGCACGCGGGCGGTCGCCCCGACGTGGACCAGCGGCGCCGAGGCGCCCGCCCCCGCGCCGGTGACCCGGCAGTCGGCCCGTCGCCCGGTGGCGATGATCACCTTCCAGCAGCCGGAGCCGGCGGTCGTGGAACCGTGGCCCCGCCGCCGTCGTGACGCCGACGACGCGCCGGCCGAGCCCGTCGTGACCGGTCGCGGCGGCCTCACCGGTGCGGGCCTCGACGACGTGGCCTCGGCCGACGAGATCGTCGACGCGGCCGACGACGCGGTGGCGTACGACACCGCGGAGTTCGGTGAGGCACTGGAGACGGAGAGCAGCGAGCAGGCGTTCGACGGCGGCGAGTACTCGTCCACCGACGCGGACGGCGACGACGCCGGACCGGGCGGAACCCGTCGCCGTCGCCGCGGCCGCCGCGGCCGTGGCCGGGCCCGCGGCGAAGAGGAGATCTCCGAGACCAGCGACCTTGCCGAGGAGCAGGTCGACGAGGCCGAGGAGCACGACGACCGCGAGCCCGAAGCCGAGCCGGTGGAGCGTGAGCCCAGGTCCTCCCGCCGCCGCTCACGTCGCTCGCCGACGAGGGAGACGTTCGACGAGGCGGAGGAGATTGACTCCGAAGCCGAGCTGGTGGCCGGAGCCGACTCCGGAGCCGACGCCGACACCGACGCCGAGTCTGACGCCGACGACGGCGCGGACCTCGAGGACGGCGCGGACGACTCGGCCGAGGACGGTTCGGACGATGACCGCGCCGGTGGATCTCGCCGCCGCCGCCGGCGCCGCCGCCGTTCCGGGACCGGCGCGGAGACCGCGCCGATCCCCGACGACCCCCCGAACACCGTCGTGCACGTGCGCGAGACGCGCCGGGACGACGACCTCGTCCGCGGGGTCAGCGGTTCCACCCGGCTGGAGGCGAAGCGCCAGCGCCGGCGCGAGGGCCGCGACAGCGGTCGCCGCCGCGCACCCATCGTCACCGAGGCCGAGTTCCTCGCCCGGCGGGAGTCGGTCGAGCGCCGGATGATCGTCCGGCACAACGGTGACCGCACCCAGATCGCCGTGCTTGAGGACGGCGTCCTGGTCGAGCACTTCGTGACGCGCGCCAGCTCGGCGTCCTACGCGGGCAACGTGTACCTCGGGCGGGTGCAGAACGTCCTGGCCAGCATGGAGGCGGCGTTCGTCGACATCGGCAAGGGCCGCAACGCCGTCCTGTACGCCGGTGAGGTCAACTACGACGCCTCGGGCCTCGACGGCCGGCCGCGCAAGATCGAGCAGGTGCTGAAGTCCGGGCAGTCGGTGCTCGTCCAGGTCTCGAAGGACCCGATCGGGCACAAGGGCGCGCGGCTGACCAGCCAGGTGAGCCTGCCCGGCCGCTACCTCGTGTACGTGCCGGACGGCCAGAACGCCGGAATCAGCCGCAAGCTGCCGGACACCGAGCGCGCCAGGCTGAAGAGCATCCTCAAGAAGATCACTCCGGAGAACGGTGGGGTGATCGTCCGCACCGCGGCGGAGGGCGCGAGCGAGGCCGAGCTCGAGCGCGACATCGAGCGCCTCGTCGCGCAGTGGGAGGACATCCAGCGCAAGGCGCAGAAGGCCAGCGCGCCGTCCCTGCTCTACGGCGAGCCCGACCTGGTGGTGCGGGTCATCCGCGACATCTTCAACGAGGACTTCACCGAGCTGGTCGTCCAGGGGTCGCACGAGGCCGCGACCGTCGAGGGCTACGTCGACACGGTCGCCCCGGACCTGCGCGACCGCGTCCGCCGCTACGTCGGCACCGGGGACGTCTTCGCCGAGTACCGGGTGGACGAGCAGCTCGCGAAGGCGCTGGACCGCAAGGTCTGGCTGCCCTCCGGCGGCTCACTGGTCATCGACCGCACCGAGGCGATGACCGTCATCGACGTCAACACCGGCAAGTTCACCGGCAAGGGCGGCAACCTCGAGGAGACGGTCACCAAGAACAACCTCGAGGCCGCGGAGGAGATCGTCCGCCAGCTCCGGCTGCGCGACATCGGCGGCATCATCGTCATCGACTTCATCGACATGGTGCTGGAGAGCAACCGCGAGCTGGTGCTGCGCCGGCTCACCGAGTGCCTCGGCCGGGACCGGACCCGCCACCAGGTCGCAGAGGTGACGAGCCTGGGCCTCGTCCAGATGACCCGCAAGCGGGTGGGCCAGGGCCTGCTGGAGGCCTACAGCGAGCCGTGCGCCCACTGCAACGGGCGCGGTGTGCTCGTCCACCTCGACTCCGCGCACTCAAGGGACGCGCAGTCGCGGGACGGGGCACAGCCGAGGGAGGCGGCGGCGTCGTCGGCGAGCCAGCCGGCGGCGGAGGCTCCGGCCCAGGCGGCCGGTACCTCCACGGGCCGCCGCGCACGGCACGCGACAAAGCCCGCTGGTCCGGCCCTCGTGGCTGCCGCGGTCTCGTCGGCCGTGGACGGGGCGCATATCTCCTCGGACGATGCCATCGGGTCCGTGAACGGCTCCGCATCGGCTGAATCGACTGATTCGTCTGGATCAGTTGGATCGGCTGGGGTCTCGGGGTCGGCGGAGGCGGTGGCTCCTGGTGAACACCCGGCCACTCAGGCCGGCGCGTCCTTGCCGGACGCCGTCGCACCGCGGGCCGCCCGGATCGCCGTAACGGTTGGAGCCGGAAGCGATCAGGGCACTGAGAGCAACGGCGTCGACAGCGGCGGCGTCAGTGGCGGGCCCGGGGCTAACGGGGCCGGGAGTGGCGGGGCCGAGGGCACCACGGTCGACGGTGAGTCGCGGCCGGGTTCCGGCGGAATCCCGGTGTTCGCGAACACCGACGATCCGGACAGCGTGTTGCATTCCGGGACGAACGGTGCGGGCACTCCGGCTGACGCCGAGAAGCCGGCCCGCGCCCGTCGCCGTCGCGCATCCCGCCCGGTCTCCAAGCCCACGGACACCGCCCAGCCGATCCCCGTTCCCTCCGAAGCCACCAGCACCTGACCCCCTCACCCGCACGGCGGGTGAGTCCCACGTACGACAGAAGTGTGGCGGGTGAGCGAGTCCACGGACTCGCTCACCCGCCACACTTCTCTCGGCCGCCGACCCTATCCGCGTGGGTTGTCCGGCTGAGGGGTTAGTAGAGGTTCGGGGTGTTGCGGCCGGCGGCTGCCGGGGCGGCTCGGACGAGACCGTGGCATCCGCGCTGGCGCATCAGCTCGTCGAGGGTTGCCCGGGAGCGTCGCAGCGCTCCGTCGACGGCCTGGCGCGCGCGGGGCTCGTCCCCCATCTGCAGGGCGTACGAGGCCATGACCAGCGTCTGGACCAGATCGTCCTGCTCGGACAGCGGGTCCGCCATCCGGGCCGGCCCCGCTGGGTCGGCGTCGGCCGGGCTGGTCGTCAGCCGTGTGCCGCTGGTAGCCGGTCCCGCGCCGCTGGTTGCGTGCATCGTGCCGCTGGCGGCTCCCGCGCTGCCGGTCGTGGGCAGCGCGCCGCCGGTGCGGGTGGTGGGCGGGGCCGGTGTGGTCAGCTCGCGGCCGTGGGCGGCGAGCCACGCCGCCGCGACCGCGGTGGTGATCGCCCATCCGGCCCGGACCCAGGCCGGGGGGTCGACCAGCCCGTCGAAGGTCAGCTCGGTCGCCATCAACACGACGAGGATGACGAGCACTCCTGCCGCCGCGGGGGCCGCCCGACCGGGCACGGCCTGAGCGGGCACGGCGTGCGCGCGCATGGAGTGGGTGGGTACCGCCTGGGTAGGCGCGGTGGGGGTGGGAACGGTGGGGGCGGAGTCGGTCCGGCGCGGTGACGGCTGTGCCGCGGCCGGGGTGACCGCCGCCGCGATCAGCGGGAGGCAGGCGACGGCAAGGGCGGCCATCGTGGCGGCGCCTGCCGCCCATGTCACGTAATGCCAGTGCACCCCGATCGCCCCCTCTGAATCCTCTGGTCCGCCCGACTCACCCCGCCTGGCGGGGTCCGCCCCGACCCGACTCGGCCCGCCCCCACCAGGGGTGCGGCGACTCGAGCCACGGCGACTCGGTTCGCGGTGAGTCCCGTTGCCCGCGCGTCCGCGAGCCTGGCGCGGACGTCGCGCGGCGTCGTGTGACGCGGGGTCACGTGCCTCCTCGCGTGCCCCCCAGGGCAGGCGCCGCCGGTGCGCTCCGCCGGCGACCCGTCCTGGTGGGGACGGCCCTCGTCGCCGCGCTGGAGGACCCCACATGTTTTCCCCGCGACTCGTTCGTCACCATGGCCCGTCCGGGTCATAGGCAACATGACCCTCTCGGAACCCGCCTATCGCCCGTGTCTCCATCGCAGTGTGTCTTTCCGTGTTCTTCTGTCGTTCTTTCATTGATGTCCCCCGGGCTGCGCCTTCTTTTTGATCTTCTTTGTGGTCGATCGGTGGTCGTGCCGGGTGGGCGTGTCTCACCCTTGCCCGGATGACCTGTAAGGTGGATGGACACGAGGCAGGCGCGTCCTGAGCGTGCGTCGGTACTCGCGGGCCTCCTGACCCGCGAGCGCGGATGCGGGTCGATGGGTGCGGGCATGTGCGGGCATGGTTGCGGGCGCGGATGTCGCACCGGCGAGACCGCGTGCCGCGGGCGCCCAGCTCGTGAGGCAGGCTTGACGGGCCGCTCCAGGCGGTCCAAGCGAGATCCAACAGCAGGGAGATCTGGTGTACGCGGTCGTTGCCAGCGGCGGCAAGCAGCACAGGGTCGCCGTCGGCGATGTCGTCGACGTCGAACTCCTCTCCGGGGAGCCGGGCGCGGCCGTGAACCTTCCGGCGGTGCTGCTCGTCGACGGCGAGTCGGTCACACACGACGCTGACGCTCTGGCGTCCGTCGAGGTCACCGCCGAGGTCGTCGGTGTCGTCAAGGGTCCGAAGATCCGGATCCACAAGTTCAAGAACAAGACCGGCTACCACAAGCGTCAGGGCCATCGCCAGAAGTACACGCGCCTGAAGGTGACCGGGATCGAGACGGGGAAGGCCTGACGAGATGGCGCACAAGAAGGGCGCGAGCTCCTCGCGCAACGGCCGTGACTCGAACGCCCAGCGGCTCGGCGTGAAGCGGTTCGGTGGCCAGCTGGTCAAGGCCGGCGAGATCATCGTCCGGCAGCGGGGCACCCACTTCCACCCGGGTGACCTGGTCGGCCGCGGCAAGGACGACACTCTGTTCGCGCTGGCTCCGGGCCACGTCGAGTTCGGCCGCAAGCGGGGCCGCCGGGTCGTGAACATCGTCTCGGTCGACACCGAGCGTGCCGAGAAGGTCGCCGTACCGGCCTGACCAGCCCAAAGAGGTCCGGCGATTCGGAGACCTGCCAGAACCGCGGCGCGGTGCCGCCGGGGATGTGCGGGCCGTCGCCCGGGTCGTAGTCGTTCACAGGGCGCCGCGCGAGCCACAGCCCCTCCGGTGTGGCATGCGCGGCGCTCCTGTGTGTCAGACCGCGGTCAACCGCGGAGTTAGGAGAGGTGGCAGATCATGCCGACGTTCGTCGACCGGGTGGTTCTGCACGCCGCCGCCGGCGACGGCGGGCACGGCTGCTGCTCGATCCACCGTGAGAAGTTCAAACCGCTGGGCGGGCCGGACGGCGGCAACGGCGGCCGTGGCGGCAACGTGCTGCTGCGCGTCGACAGCGGCGTGACGACCCTGCTCGACTTCCACTTCCACCCGCATCAGCGGGCCGGCGGCGGCCGTCCGGGCCAGGGCTCCAACCGCCACGGCGCGGACGGCGACGACCTGGTTCTGTCGGTGCCGGACGGCACCGTCGTGCTCTCGCCCGACGGCGAGCAGATCGTCGACCTGGTCGGGGCGGGAAGCACCTACGTCCTGGCGCACGGCGGCCGCGGGGGGCGGGGTAACGCCTCGCTGGCCTCGGCCCGCCGCAAGGCGCCCGGCTTCGCCGAGTTCGGGGAGCCGGGTGAGCAGCTCGACGCCGTCCTCGAGCTCAAGAGCGTGGCCGACGTCGCGCTGGTCGGCTTCCCGAGCGCCGGGAAGTCCTCGCTGGTCTCGGTGCTCAGCGCCGCGCGTCCCAAGATCGCCGACTACCCGTTCACCACCCTGGTCCCGAACCTGGGCGTCGTCCAGGCCGGTGACCATCGCCCGTTCACGGTCGCGGACGTCCCCGGGCTGATCCCGGGTGCCAGCCAGGGCCGGGGGCTGGGCCTGGAGTTCCTGCGGCACATCGAGCGGTGCTCGCTGATCGTCCACGTTCTCGACTGCGCCACGCTCGAGCCCGGCCGTGATCCGCTCACCGACCTCGACGTGATCGAGGCGGAGCTCGCCGCGTACACGACCGACCTGTCGGACCGCCCGCGTCTCGTGGTGCTGAACAAGGTCGACGTCCCGGACGCGGCCGAGCTCGCCGAGCTGGTCACCCCTGACCTGCAAGCCCGCGGTCTGGCCGTGCACCAGATCAGCACGGCGAGCCGGCACGGGGTCCGCGGGCTCGCGCTCGCGCTCGCCGAGCTCGTCGCCAGCCTGCGCGCCGCCGCGCCCAGCCCGGCCGCGACCCGGATCGTGCTGCGCCCGCGCGCGGTGGACGAGCCGGACTTCACGGTGCGGGCCGAGGGCGACGGCTTCGTCGTCGGCGGGACCAAACCGCTGCGCTGGGTGCGCCAGACCGACTTCAGCAACGAGGAGGCGATCGGCTACCTGGCCGACCGCCTGGCCCGGCTGGGCGTCGAGAAGGAGCTCGCCAAGCGGGGTGCCTTCCCCGGGGTCGCGGTCACGATCGGTGCCGTCACCTTCGACTGGGAGCCGATGCTGTCCGGCCGGGAGGCGCTGCTCGCCGCCGGTGGCGGAGATGGCGACGGCTACGGCGAGGCGGGCTACGGCGCCGTCGACACCGCCGTCACGATCGCGACCGTGGGCGGCTCCGGGGGCACGAGAGCCGGCGCGCGCGGCGGAGCAGTGGTCTCCGACCTCCCGCTCGGTCCGCGGGGCACCGACCTGCGGCTGCGGACGTCCAAGCGGCTCACCAGGGCACAGCGGACGGCCCTGAACGACTCCGCTGACGACTTCGGCGACAGTGCCGGCTTCGGTGACGGCGCCGGCTTCAATGACAGTGCGGCCTTCGGTGACAGCGGTGGCTCCGGCGGTGACGCCGACGGCGGGCGTGGCTAGGCCGTGGTCCGTTCCTTCGTCACCGAAGCGAACCGGGTCGTCGTCAAGGTCGGCTCGTCGTCGCTGACCACGGCGGCCGGTGGGCTGGACGCCGACCGGGTCGAGGCGCTGGTCGCGGCCGTCGCCGGCCGGGCCGGCAGCCTGGTGCTGGTGTCGTCGGGCGCGATCGCCGCCGGTCTCGCCCCGCTCGGGCTGACCAGGCGGCCGCGTGACCTGGCCACTCTGCAGGCGGCGGCGAGCGTCGGCCAGAGCTCGCTCGTCCACTGCTACGCCGGCGCGTTCGGCCGGGCCGGGCACCGGGTCGGCCAGGTCCTGCTCACCGCCACCGACGTGATCCGGCGGACGCACTACCGGAACGCGCGCACGACCCTGGAGCGGCTGCTGGCCCTCGGTGTCGTGCCGATCGTGAACGAGAACGACGCGGTCGCCACCCAGGAGATCCGGTTCGGTGACAACGACCGGCTCGCCGCGATCGTCTCCCACCTGGTCTCCGCGGACCTGCTCGTCCTGCTCTCCGACGTCGACGGCGTGTACGAGTCGAACCCGCGGCTGGGGCCGGCGAGCATGGTGCGCGAGGTCCGCTCGGACGCCGATCTCGACGGCCTGACCGCCCGCGGCACCGGCGCGGCCGGTGTCGGGGTCGGCGGCATGGCGACGAAGATCGACGCCGCGCGGATGGCGGCGTCCGGTGGCGTCACGACGGTCGTCACCTCTGCGGCCAACGCGGCCGCGGTGCTGGCCGGCGAGGAGATCGGGACGGTGTTCCACCCGACCGGCCCGCGCCGGCCGTCCCGCCTGCTCTGGCTGGCCCACGCCACCGCTCCCGAGGGCCGGCTGCACCTGGACGAGGGCGCGGTCGCCGCGGTGGTGGACCGGCGGGCCTCGCTGCTGCCGGCCGGGGTCACCAAGGTCGAGGGGGACTTCTCCGCCGGCGATCCGGTCGACCTGGTCGACCCGCGGGGCCGTCCGGTGGCGCGTGGGCTGGTCGAGTTCGACTCCGTCGAGCTGCCGGGCATGCTCGGCCGCTCGACGATGGACCTGGCGGCCGAGCGGGGCCCGTCCTACGAGCGTGAGGTCGTCCACCGCGACGACCTCGTCCTGCTCCTCACCCGTCGCTGACCCGCCGCCGGTAGCCTCAGGGAACGGCGCACAGCGGCGCGCCGTCGACGCCGGGCCCGCGTCCGCGCCGGCCGTCGCGGACAGTCGGGAGGAATTCGGTCATGAACACCTCTGCGGAGGACGTCCGCGCCAGCGCGGTCCGAGCCCGGCAGGCCGCCGGGCAGCTCGCCCCGCTGTCGCGGGCGGCGAAGGACGCCGCGCTGCTGGGTATGGCCGCGGCGCTGCTCGATCGGTCCGCCGAGATCCTCGCCGCGAACGCCCTGGACACCGCCGCCGCGCGGGCCGCCGGCACGTCCGCCGCGCTGGTCGACCGGCTGACCCTCACCCCGGAGCGGATCGAGGCGATGGCCGACGGCCTGCGCCAGGTCGCGGCGCTCGAGGACCCGGTCGGTGAGGTCGTCCGCGGGCGGGTGCTGCCCAACGGGCTGGAGCTGCGCCAGGTCCGGGTGCCGCTCGGCGTCATCGGGATCATCTACGAGGCCCGGCCCAACGTCACGGTGGACGCGGCGGGCCTGTGTATCAAGAGCGGCAACGCGGTGCTGCTGCGGGGCAGCGCCTCGGCGCTGAACTCCAACCGGGTGCTGGTGGACGTCCTGCGGGAGGCGGCGGTGGCCGCGGGGCTGCCGGCCGACGGCGTGCAGCTCGTCCCGGGGGCGGACCACGACTCGGTGAAGCACCTCATGCGGCTGCGCGGCCTGGTGGACGTCCTCATCCCGCGCGGCGGGGCCGGCCTGATCCGCGCGGTCGTCGAGGAGTCGACGGTTCCGGTCATCGAGACCGGCGTCGGTAACTGCCACGTTTACGTGGACGTCGACGCCGACGTCGACACCGCGCTGGCCATCACGCTGAACGCGAAGACGCAGAAGGTGTCGGTGTGCAACTCGGCCGAGACCCTGCTCGTCCACGCCGGGATCGCCGCGGAGTTCCTGCCCCGGGTGCTGACGGCGCTGCGCGACGCGGGCGTGACCGTGCACGGTGACGAGACGGTGCGCGCGGTCGACCCGTCCGCCGTGCCGGTCACCGACGAGGACTGGGCGACGGAGTACCTCTCGCTCGACATGGCGGTGGGGGTCGTCGACTCGCTGGACCAGGCGCTCGACCACATCCGGCGCTGGAGCAGCGGCCACACCGAGGCGATCGTGACCCGGTCGCTGGCGGCGAGTCGCCGGTTCGTCGCCTCCTGCGACAGCGCCGCGGTGATGGTGAACGCCTCGACCCGCTTCACCGACGGCGAGCGGTTCGGGATGGGCGCCGAGATCGGCATCTCCACGCAGAAGCTGCACGCCCGCGGGCCGATGGGCCTGCCCGAGCTGACCTCGACGACCTGGGTGGGCATCGGGGACGGCCACCTGGTGTGACCGGGCGGCGCGTGGGCGTTGCGGGTGGCCTTCCGGGAGGCCGGAACAGCCGTCTCCGGAGCACTCCGGAGCACTCCGGAAGCCCGTCATCCCTCGTCAATCCGTCATGTGCTGCCAACCACTGGCACTATGGACCGTGGTGGTGCTAGGCGCTGGACCGGAAGGTGGCCATGTCGTTGCAGGGATACGCGTTCGCAGACGTCGCTGATGTCCGGGAGCGGCTCCGGGAGACGGGCTACCTCGCCGACGAGGCGATCGCCACCACGGTCTTCCTCGCCGACCGGCTGGGCAAGCCGCTGCTCGTCGAGGGGCCGGCCGGTGTCGGCAAGACCGAGCTCGCCAAGTCGCTGGCCGCGGCGGTCGGCGCCGAGCTGATCAGGCTCCAGTGCTACGAGGGCCTGGACGAGGCCCGCGCGCTCTACGAGTGGAACTACAAGAAGCAGCTGCTGCGCATCCAGTCGGCCTCCGGCGCCACGGGCGAGGCCGCCGGGGACGCCGCCGCTGGCACCGCCAGCTGGCAGCAGACCCACGACGACATCTTCAGCGAGGAGTTCCTCCTCTCCCGTCCGCTGCTCACCGCGATCCGGCGGGACGACCCGACCGTCCTGCTCATCGACGAGACGGACAAGGCCGACGTCGAGGTGGAGGGCCTGCTGCTGGAGGTGCTCTCCGACTTCCAGGTCACGATCCCCGAGCTGGGCACCGTGAAGGCGACCCGCCGGCCGTTCGTCGTCCTCACCTCGAACGCCACCCGCGAGCTGTCGGAGGCGCTCAAGCGCCGCTGCCTGTACCTGAACCTGGACTACCCCTCGGCCGCCCGGGAGAAGGAGATCGTCCTCGCCCGGGTGCCCGAGCTGCCGGAGAAGATGGCCGAGTCGCTGGTGCGGATCGTGCGCGCGCTGCGGGCGATGGAGCTCAAGAAGGCGCCGTCGATCGCGGAGACGATCGACTGGGGCCAGACCGTTCTCGCGCTCGGTTTCGACACCATGGACGACGCCGCCGTCACCTCCACCCTCGGCGTGGTCCTCAAGCACGCCAGCGACCAGGCCCGCGCCATCAGCCAGCTCAAGCTCGGCGCCAACTGACGCAGGACCGGGAGGTCCCGATGAACCTGCTCGACCGCACCGTCGAGTTCACCGCCGCGCTGCGCCGCGCCAACGTCCCGGTGAGCAGCGCCGAGACGGTGGACGCCGCGCGGGCGGTCGGTGCCATCGGCTGGGCCGACCGGGACGCCCTGCGGGCCGCGTTCGCCGCGACGATGTGCAAGCGCCCGCTGTACCGGAGCGCGTTCGACTCGCTGTTCGACCTGTACTTTCCGCCGCGGATCGGCGACGGTGTCGTGCTGCCCGACGAGGGCGGGCCCGCCGGGGAGCAGCAGCCGGGGGAGCAGCGGAACGGCGACCCGTCCGAGCTGACCCCGCAGGAGATCGAGGCGCTGCGCCGGGCCATGCGCGACCAGCTCCGCGACGCGCTGCTCGACGGCGACGACGAGAAGCTCCGCGACCTGGCCCGCCGTTCGGTCAGCGCCTTCGGCGCGGCGCAGAACGGGCCGGGGCAGCGCAGCTACTTCATCTACCGGGTGCTGCGGGCGATGTCCCCGGAGACACTCATCGCGGACCTGCTCGCCGCGATGCTCGGTGACGACGATCGCGGCGGCCTCGAAGAGCGGATCGCGCGGCAGACGATCGCCGACCGCATCCGGGCGTTCGAGGAGATGATCTCCTCCGAGGTCCGCCGGCGGATGGCCGAGGAACGTGGCATCGAGGCCGTCGAGCGGACCGCGGTGAAGCCGCTCGCCGACCAGGTCGACTTTCTGCGCGCCTCCCAGCGTGATCTGGTCGAGCTGCGCCGCCAGGTGTATCCGCTCGCCCGCCGGCTGGCGACCAGGCTGACGGCGCGGCGCCGGCTCGGCCGGGCCGGCCGGCTCGACTTCCGCCGCACCGTCCGGGCGTCGCTGGCGACCGGTGGCGTGCCGATCGAGACCAAGCACCGGCCGCACAAGCCGCACAAGCCCGAGCTTGTCGTGCTGTGCGACGTGTCCGGATCGGTGTCCTCCTTCGCGCACTTCACCCTCATGCTCACGCACGCGCTGCGCGAGCAGTTCTCCAAGGTCCGCGCGTTCGCGTTCATCGACACGACCGACGAGGTCACCCGCTTCCTGCGCGGGCTCGAGCTGGGCGACATGATGGCCCGGATCGCCTCCGAGGCCGACCTGGTCTGGTTCGACGGCCACAGCGACTACGGCCACGCGATCGAGGTCTTCGCCGAGAAGTACCCGGACGCCGTCGGGCCGCGGACGTCGCTGCTCGTCCTGGGGGATGCCCGCAACAACTACCGGGCCACCTCGGCCGCGGTGTTCCGCCGGCTGTGCGGGCAGGCCCGGCACTCCTACTGGCTGAACCCGGAGCCGCGCAGCTACTGGGGCTCCGGCGACTCGGCCACCACCGCCTACGCCGACCTCGTCGACGAGATGGTCGAGTGCCGCAACGTCGAGCAGCTCCAGCACTTCATCGAGCGGCTGCTACCCACCTGAGGCGCCCCGCCTTGAAGCCCCACCTGAGGCGCCTCGGCGTGGTCGCGCCGTTGTGGGAGATTTGACGTTTCCGGCGCTTTCGGGGTGAACCGATCGCCGGGCCGCTGCGTCCAACCCTTCGACGGCGGGCGCATGGTGTGACCGCCGACGCCCGCGCGGGTGACCGCGCAGGCCGGACGGAGGGGTGCCGCCATGGCGACCGAAACGACGGCGACGACCATGCCGACAGGTCCGACCGACGCGACCGGACAGGCCGATCCGGGTGAACCGACGACCGCAGGCACCGCCGCGGGCGGGCAGCCGGGGCAGCCCGGTCCGGCCGCCCCTCCCGGTCCGTTCGGGGCGCCCGGCCGGAACGAGCGGCCCTGGTCGTCCCGCCTGCCGGCCATGCCGGACCCGCGCCGCCGCCGGCGCCTGATCCTCGGCGCGGGCGCGCTGCTCGTCGTGATCCTCGGGGTGGGCTTCATCGCCGCCGGAACGGACGGCGCCGGCACGAACTCGGCGGACACGGCGGCCGTCCCGATGCCGGCGTCCGAGCCCGGTACACCCGGCGAGATGAGCACGTCGGCGGACTCCAGCGCGTCGGCGCCGTCGCCGGCGCCCGGTGCGGCCCGGGAAGACGGCATCGCCGCGGGAGCGCCGTCGACCGTCCCGGGCGGGCCCGGTGGCACCGGCGGCACCGGCGGCACCGGCGGCACCGGCGGCGAGCCCGCCCGGCCCGCCGGCGCCCAGCCGCGGATCGTCCGCAACGGCACGGCCACGCTGTCCGTGCCGGCCGGTGCCGTGGACAAGGCGGTCCAGGATCTCTCCGCGGCGGCGCGGGGGCTTGCGGGGTACACCGAGTCCAGCGAGGTCAGCGGCACTCCGTCGACCACTGATGACGGCAGCCAGTACGCCACCGTGACCCTGCGGGTGCCGAGCGAGTCGTTCGACGAGCTGCGGTCCGGCCTGAGCCGGATCGGCACGGTGTCGGCGTCGACGATGTCCTCGCGCGACGTGACCGGGGAGTACGTCGATCTCGAGGCGCGCAAGCGCGCGCTGGAGGCCTCCCGTACCGCCTACACGACGCTGCTCTCCAATGCCACCACGGTGGGGGAGACACTGTCGGTGCAGCAGGCCATCGACGGCGTGCAGATCCAGATCGAGCAGATCGAGGGCCAGCGGATGGTCCTCGCCGACGCCAGCGACCTCGCGACGTTGACGGTGCAGATCGCCGAGGACGGAGCGGACCCCGCACCCGGGCCGGACGATGACGACTCGGGGCTGGTCGCTGCCGCGCGGACATCCTGGAACCGTTTCGTCCGCGGTATCGAGGAGATCATCGCGCTGCTCGGCCCGCTGGCGCTGGTCGGCCTGGTCGCCGCGTGCGTCTACGGGGCCGTCCGGATCGCGCGCCGGTGGGGCTGGATCCCGACGACCCCGGCCCCGCCCGCGCCGCCGCGGGACTCGGCGGGGTCGTAAGCGGGCCGGTGCGCTCTGGCACGGAAGGGGTCCGGGG
>NZ_CASGGV010000331.1:0-32135 GCF_949319125.1 Frankia sp. Hr75.2
CCCCGGCGGGCCCCGCGGGGGCCCCCGGCCCAGCCACAGCACCAGGCCACCGAGGGCGATGATCCACAGCCAGCTCGCCGCGACCTCCGAGTAATGCCGGCCGAACGCGCCGAGATGCAGGTTGCGGTGCAGGTCGTCCAGCCAGGTGGTGAGCGGCGTGCTGCCCCACCAGGTGGTCAGCTCGCCCTGGACCCGGCTCGTGTACGGGTCGACGTAGACGGTGCGCTGCCTGTCGCCCAGGTCGGGGACGTTCAGGACCACCCGGGTGGTCCGGTCGGGCGCGTCTCCGGTGAGCACCGAGCTGAAGGTGCCTTCGGGATGGGCGTCGAGCGCGGCGTTGATCTGCTCGGCGAGGGGCCGCGGCGCCGGGCCGGCCTGGTCGACGTAGAGCTCGTCCGCGTAGACCAGCCGGTCGAGCTGCGGGGTGATCGTGTACGCGAGACCGGTGAGCGCGGCGACCACCAGGAACGGCGCGACCAGCACCCCGGCGTAGAAGTGCAGCCGCAGCAGCAGCCGCCGCCCTCCACCGGACGTCGACACGGGCGGGTAACTCGACGTGTCGGTGGACGACGTGCCAGGGAACGAGGGGCCAGGGGACGACGGGTCGGGTACGGACGCGTCGGTGGGAGGGGTGGTCTGGTCGTCGGGGGGCAGCCCCGCCTGGTCGATCGTGGTCACAGGGGTTCTCCGAACAGGCTTGTCGAGGACATGCGGCACCGCCGCGGCGTCGCACACGGGCAGTGGCCGCGGTCGGATCCCGTGCCGCGTCAGATGCGGACGGGTGGCGACAGGCCGGATCCGGGCATCGCGAACAGGCCGTCCGGCCTGTGCGCGACGGACGGCTCTGGCGGTGCTGATCAGGCCGGAAGCAGGTTCGGTGGACCTCTGCGAACGACCAGATGAACAAGCTGGGCCAGCTGCGGGGCCCGGCGCGCCGGAGGCCGCCGCCGCGGCTCCGTGCGGGCGGGCAGCGGGCAGACCACAGCCGGACGTCGCCGGCGGCGCAGGTGGCCGACCGCCCGGCGCGCCACCACCGCGACCCCACGCGCGGCCCGCCACAGCAGTCGTTCTCCGGCGGAGAGCCACCATGCCAGCAGCAGCGCGGCGCCGACGTGCGCCAGCGCCATCCTGGGCCCGCCGGGCAGGAGGTCGATTCCCGTGGCGCCGTGAGCCGTGCTCGCGGTCCCGGTCGAGAAGCCGTGATGGGTGTTCGCCCCGGGCTCCGGCGGCACGGTCATGGCGAATGCCAGATGCAGGCCGGCCTGGACGCTGGCCACCAGACCCGCGATACGCCGCGGCGACATCCGCCGGGCGGCGTTGCCCCAGCACACGCGGGCCGCGAGGGCACCACCGCAGGCGGTCACGGGCGAGCTCGGCAGCTCACCGCAGGCCGCCACGTGCGCGAGAACGGCGAGAGCGACCGCCAACCCGGCCACCGTCGAGGCACGCACACCCCGCCCGACCGGTGTCGCCGCCCAGCTCACAAGATCAGTATCTTAGCCACAAAAGGAAACGTGACCCAGCTGATTGCCCGCACAATGCGGGCGGCGCATGACGCGGCCGTGGCGATCGCCTGCCGCCCTCGTAAAGACGCGCGCCAGGCGCAGCCTGGTCAGGCCTGGTGGCCGACTACCCGTGCCGCCGCGATGCGATAGAAGGCGGCTGCCGGCTCGTGCCGACCGAATGGTTCGAGATAATGTGCGGCGGCATCGCGCGCGGACTGATCCCGCGGACCGATCCGAGACCAGCGTCAGGCCACGTTCGGCAAGGTGGGCGGGCAGCTCGGCGGGATCGAGACCGAACCTCCGCTCAGCCGTACTGCTCGAGCACCTTACTGATCACACCGCGGGCGGACGGCGAGAAATCCCGCCAGCCGTCGCCGAGGTCGGCCGCGAACGAACGTTCGTAGCCCGTGTCACGTAGACGGATGCTGGGCAGATACGCGGAGTGGAACTGGACGGACAGTTTGAGGCCCTCGGCGGTGGCGACGGCGACGGGCCCCGCGCCGAGAGACAGGGCGTCGAACACCTGAAGTTCGGTCCGGTCGGAGTAGTGAACAAAGATGACCGCCCAGCCGGGGCCGCCCGCGAGGTCGGGAACGAACACGGGTGACTCGCTGGTGGTGCCGGCGGGGAATGACCAGGCCGACTGTTCGGTCATCGTCTCCAGGTCAATGCACACCAGGGACGACGGGATCTCCCGTGACGGCAACTGGTCCACCGGGACAACGCGATAGGGGTGATCCCGGTACATCTCGACGATCCGGGTCGCCAGCATCTCGGTGTCGCATCCCCAGTACGACTGCCACAGGTAGCGGCCGCGCTCGAGCCCCGGCCGCCGCATGTCACGGCCATAGAGAAGCGTGGCCCAGTGGCGTTCCGCGTCCAGGAAGACACGGCTGTCCCTGACCTCACCGGTTCGGCCGTCGATCACGTAGCGGCCGACCGGTGAAGCGTCCACCGGGGCGGAGACGAAGCCGTGCAGGCCCTTGGCGAGGCCGGATCCGGTTCCCCAGACGCTGTCGGCATCGGTGAGCGCGTAGTTGAGATCCCAGCCGTTCGAATGAGCGAGGTACATCGTGACGTCGTCGCCGTCCTGGCGGTAGTCGGCGAAGTGGTGGAACGACTCGCGTGGGACGCGGGCGTGGGTCACCGGCACGCTGCGGCCCCGCCGGGCGACGGTGAGGTCGCGCTTGGCCACCAGATAGATGTCGGTGAAGGGCAGATGCGGTTTGGTGCGGCCACGTCCGGCGACGGTGCCGGGCTCGGGCTGGAACCCGATCTCCGTGAAGATCACGTAGTCCTGGGTCACTGTCATCTCGTGCACGCCCTGGGTCAGGTGCGCGCCGGGCACGTGCCACGTCTCGACGTCGCCGTGCCCGTCCCAGCGCACCACCCACATGGGTCCCTCCATGTCGGAGGTGGACGAACCCCGGGGACGGAGGTTCGTGTTGCACCACCACATGCAACTGTCGTCGAGGTCCTCGACCGGGTGCGCCGCCGTCCGCACACCGGGGAACAGGGGATGCGCGACGACCTCGGGGTATTCGCTGACCCCGCCGAGAAACGTCTTGAACTCCAACGTCGCCGGGTCGAACTCGACCGGCCGCTGGCTCAGCCCGGTGAGCAGTAGCCGGTCGCCGAAGAAGTGCGGCGACACGTTCGTCAGGGACGGCCGTCCGCCGGCGGTCAGTCCCGCCAGCTCGGCCGGTGGCAACGCCCGGCTGAGGCCGCCGAGAAGAGCCAGGTCGGGCGTGACGACCCGCTTCGTCCGCCAGTGCCTGGTCTCGAGGTCCACATGGGTGAGCAGGCCCGGCCCGGCGAACATGAAGTCGACGGCGGTCGGCTGCGACGGCCCGATGACGAAGACGTTCCCGGCCAGCCCGTCGGGCCAGCGCCCGGCAGTCACCGTCAGGTCGACATTGTATTCGGCACTCGGCTCAAGGGCATGGTGAAGTGCGTGACTCATGTCGTTTCCTTCGGAGTTCGGCTCGGCGAGCTGAATTCAGAACTCGGTCGCGACCGGCGGTGCCCGGTGAGGATTTGCCAGGAGCGAGGCGCGGATCTCGGAAAGGTACTGACATGCGGGAACCGGGCCGCGTTTTGGCGGGAGCGAGGGCTGCCATGGTCAGGCCTGTTTGCCCGAGATGGAGAAACTGGGACCGCCGCCAGACGCGGGGCTTACAATGAAATGCTAGTGGAATTTCCGGGGCGATGCGGGTTGAATAATTTCAACTGATGGATCTATTGGCGTGTCCGTGTCCGTGTCCGTGTCCGTGACCGCGGTGCGGTTCGCCGTGGGATGACCTATCTGCCGAGAAAGGTGAACGCGGCCCAGTAGACGGGATGCTCGTGGGCCCGTCGGGTCTCCCAGGCATGGCGAACGGCCGGCGAGGCGTCGGTCGGCGGACCGTAGTCGGGTATGCGGAGGAGATCCGGGAACTCGCGGACCTTCTCGCCGTTCGTCGTCCGGCGCACCCAGAGCTGCGCCCGCCGCAGGGCCTCCGCCGTTTCCACTCCGTCATCCCGCCAGAGCTGGTAGAAGCGGGCCATCAGGGCGGCGCTGGCGACGTCGTCCACCGACCACTGCGTGGCCACCACGCCCGGCGATCCGGCCTGCAGCAGGCCGGTGGCGAGGCTGACGAACTCGTCCGGCAGGTCGTCACCGATGACGGCCGTCTGGCAGGCCGACAGCACGGTCAGCCGGGGGCTCATCCGGTCGAGCCCGCCGATGTCCCGCAACGTCATCGACTGGTCGCCGACGAGCAGAAGCCGGTTGCTGAGCGGATCCATCGGCTCGGCCACCCCGTGGCAGGCGAAGTGCAGCACGTCGGATCCGGACATCGCCGCGAGCACTCTCGCCCGGGTTGCCTGTCCGGCGCGCAGGACCTGGGCCTCGGGGCCGAAATGGGCCGCGACGATGTCGGTCTCGACCTGGGCACCCGGCAGCGGGTCGGCACCCGAGGAGGCCGGGTCCGCCACGGCGAGCAGCAGATCACCCGAGCGGGCCGGGCCCGGCGCGATCCGGGTGGCGGCGAGCGCGCGGACACTGGGCGCGTAGACGAGGGTGAGCCGGTCGAGCGCGTAGGTGCCCGCGCCGCCGACGGTCTCCGCCAGCCTCGCCGCGTGCAGCGGCGCGGAGCCCAGCAGGCCGCCGGGCATGAGCACGGCCCGCCGGTACGGCGCGAGCAGCCTGAGTACCGGGTCCATCACCGCCCGGCCGAGCCATCGGGACGCCTCCTCGTAAGCGTCGAGGTCGTCCTCCTCGGCGGCCTGGACGCACCGCCCTACCCACCTGCGCTGGCTGGCCAGGGTCAGCTCGGGCAGCCACACCACTTCCACGGGGGTCACCTTCGACGCGGTGACGACGAGGGCGAGGCCGCCCCGTGGCGTGGCCGCCAGGTAGACCAACGGGACCCGGTCGGCCCGCGTGACCCTCTGGACGTCGGCGAACGAGGGAGGGAGGAGGAAGGACTCGTAGCCCGGCACGGACCTGATCTCGCCCACCACCCGCCGCAGCTCCTCGCGGGCGTCACCGAGCTCGGTGGCCAGCTCGCGCAGTGGCGCCTCGGGATCCCGCAGGGTGGGATCGAACACCGGGACGTACTCCATGTCGAAGTCGGGCTCGAAGCTGCGCTCGGCCTCGGCGCCGCGGGCCGCGGCGCGCTCGTACCGCTCCCGCAGCTCGCCGTGACCGACCGCGCCCAGCCGGTCCAGGTCCACCCGCTGGCGGTCCAGGGCCTCCGAAAGCAGGACGGCCCGTCCCGCCTCGAGCACCTCGACCGCCTCCTCGGCCCGGTTGAGGCGGGCCAGCGCGAACGCCGCGCGCGCGGCCATCGACCCGGCGCGGCCCAGCCAGTCCTGCTTGTCCTCGCGCCGCGGGTAAAGAACGGAGATGGCCTGCAGGCCCGTGACCGCGTGCCCGTACGCCTCCGCCACCTCCGCGTAGTCCTGCCGCCGCCAGCCGAGATGGCCCCAGCCCTCGGCGCACGGCACCGTCGCCAGGGGACTCGCGCCCGCGTGCGAGCACACCGCGCGCGACGCCCGGTACGCCCGGGTGGCGTCCTCGGGAAGCTGGCTCGTGGACGCCTTGGCCTGCAACGCGTTGGCGAGTGTCGTCTGCACCGCCATCGCCTCCATCGACCCTTCCGGCATCAGGCGGGTGAGCTCCTCGAAGCGGTCCATCGACCGGTCCGCGGCCTCGTCGTCGCCGTCGCGCTCGGCCCGGACCGCCTCGCAGTAGGCCAGCAGCATCAGGATCGAGGACTTCGTCCGGTTCTCCACCTCTCCGGTCCGCAGCGCCGACTCCAGCACGACGCGGGCCTCGCGGAGATCGGCCGGGCGTCCGAGGCTCATGTGGCGCTGGATGAGGAAGCGGGCGAGCAGCTGCGCGGAACTGTGGACGAGGGTGAAGTCGCGCCAGTCCTGGCGTGCCTCGCGGACGAGGTCGATGGCCCGGTTCAGATCCCCGAACCGGCGGCCCCGGTAGAGGAGAAAACGCGTGAAACAGCAGATCGCGAGCATGTAGGCGTAACTCGCGCGTTGCTTGCCGGACCGGCTCGGGTCGCTCATCGCGCGGTCCTGCTCCTCGATAGCCTGATCGAGGAACTGGGCGTCCTGCGTCTGCCGAAACGAGGAGTAGTGCCGGAAGGCCTGAGGATGCCACGCCGCGGGGCTCTCCGTCAGGCCACCACTCGCCTCACCGACCGGCATGTAGTCCTGGATTCGCCGCGCGGTCCGCAGGTCGGCCGGGTCGTGGTGCCGTTCGTGCCGGTCGACGAGGCCGTCGACCAGCGCGCCGCAGGCGAAGCGGACGACTCCCTCTTTGTCTCCGCCGCTCGCTGCCGGGTCGAGCTCGTCGAAGATCTCGACCGCACGGTCCAGATCCCGTTCGCGGTTCGGGCTGAGCCGGTACCGCACGGACAGCGCGGCGATCAGTGCGCCCTGGACGATCAGCCTGGACGGCGAGCTGGCCGGAACGCCGCCGACCGCCTCCTCGAGGAGGACGACGAACTCCTCGGAGTCCTCGACGGAGGACGTGTGCCGGAAGCAGACCATGGCGGCCATGCCCAGCATGACGGCGACACCCGCCCTTATCTCGCCCAGCTGGCCCGCCAGACGGTACAGCCGCGCTCCGAGCTCTCGCGCCCGCCTGGCATCCTCCAGCCGGGTGGATGTGATCAGACAGGACATCATCTGGGCGTCGAGCATGAGCCGGCCGGGATGAGCCGTGTCGACATCCCGGCCGATTTCGTTGATCACTTCGATGGCCCGGTCGAGGTCCGCGAGATCCCGATGGCAGTGGAAGCGCGACTGCAGGGAGATGGTGAGGTTCTGGGCCGCCGCGATCCTCGCCACGAGGTCGGTCGCGGCTCCGAGCGCCCGTTCGTCCTCGGCGACCGCCTCGTCGACCTCCGCGCAGGGCACAGCCGCGGTCCGGATCACCGTCATCTGCCCGGCCATCAGCCCCGCCCTCCCGAATCCCGCTTACCACGCACTGCAGTTACCCTTTGCGGTGTCACAGCTGGTCAATTCTCTGCGCTGTTCAGGATGACGCGACGATCTGGGTGTCCGACACGGCTGTGAAGTCGAAGTCGGGGCTGCCGGGGACGGTCGCGAGGACCTGAAGGAGGATGCGTCCCGTCACCACGTCCACCGACGTTCTCTGCATTCTTGCGGTGTCCTGGAATACCTGCTCGACGGAGGTCCCGTCCTCGAAGACCCATCGCGCCCGGGAGATACGCCTGTTCTGGGTGAAGCGGTCGACGCCGGTGGCGGGGTCCTGCTTGGCGTAGCCGGGAACGAGGCCGACGGCGGCGAGCCGCACCGGTTCGGGCAGCGTGAACACGATGGCGACATCCGTGGCGTCGCCCGGCGCGCGCCAGGCGGTCGACGGGGTCCCGTCGACCATGTTCGTCGCGTCGTAGCTGATCGTCGCGCCCGCGCCGTCCAGGGCCGGGGGAGCGGTTCGGCTGGCCGAGACCGACGCCCGGGTGGTGATGTCCGTGTAGGTGCCGGTGGGGCCCGAGTAGCTCGACCGGCTGTGGTTGTCGCTCGGGCGGTTCGCGGCCACGACCGTCGCGCCGAGACCCACGATCACGAGGATCGCCAGCCCGCCCAGGGGCATGGATATCCAGAACAGGGCCTGCCGCCAGCGGCGGTACGGCTGTATCTCCACGGAGCTCACCGCCCCCGCTCCGCGGGGACGTCCGGTGTTGCCGTTCTCGTGTTCATCGAGATATCACCCCGAAAGCCGCAGGCCCTGTCGCGCGAGCGTCCAGGACGTCAGTTTCTCGATGCTGTCGTCGACCCGGCTGTCGTCAGAAATGATGGAGGTGGTGAGAAAGAACTGAACCTCGCCGAACGCGTGCCGCATGGACCGCAGCATGTTTCCCTGGTGCAGGTTTTCGTCGAGCCAGCGCACGAGGGCCTCCTCGCCGTCCTCCACGCCGTCCTCGATCAGGATCCGACTGACGAGGTCGCGTTTGCTCACGACCACGACCAGCCGGGCCTTCTTCGTCCGCACGCCCATCGCCTCGAGGTTCTGGACCGTCTGCGCGAAGACGAACTCGGGTTCGCGCCTGGCCCGGACGCCGCTGTACCGGTTCTGGTCGGCGCGGTCGAGCCGGGCCCACAGCGCGTCTACCGACAGGGGGTCGACGACGAACAGGAAGGTGCGCGCGAGGGTGAGGAACTGCAGCTCCTGCAGGCGTTCGGATTCGTTGAAGTACTCGCCGGCCGGGTCGAAGACGTGGATGAGTCGCCGGCCGCCCCGCCGCGGCTCGACGTAAAGCGAGTAGGCGCGGGGAAGCCGGATTCCGGTCTTCGCGACCTTGTCCGACCTGATGAGCTCGCGGCGGGCCTGGGCGTCCCATTTCCGGGTGTCCTCGTCGGCCAGGGTGAGGGTGGCGCCGCTGCGTCCGGCGATCGCCTCGACCGCCATCATGATGACGATCATCAGCCGGGTCTTGCCGGCGCCGGCCGCGCCGAACACCGGGAGCACCACCTCCGCGGCGGTGCCCACGCTCTCGGCCAGCGGAGCCTCGCAGTGCGCGCAGAAGGCGTTCATCCGGTGGCTGCCCAGCAGCAGCAGGGTGGGCAGGCGCTCCCCGCACGCGCAGACGCGCCGGACGACGCCGTACCTGCCCGGCCGCACGTCGTGGTGGCGGACGGTGCAGTTCCGGCACTCGTAGGACGGGTAGAAGCCGCGCCGGTAGCAGGACGGGCAGGTGATGCGCACCCCGCGGATCCACAGCAGGACGGTGTCGATGCCGCGCAGCAGGTAGATCCCGAGGAACGCCAGCAGAAAGACGGCCAGCAGCACCACGCCCTGGGCCGTCGCCACCAGCGAGATGACGGCGAGGCCCAGGATCGTCCCGGCGAACAGGCCGACCATCAGGACGACGCCCACCGGCCAGTGCCAGTCCATCGCCCCGTAGCCGAAGAAGGTGTTCTTCACCCACCGCCGGTGATTCCGGCCGAGCGCGGCCAGCCGCGGCCAGACGAGACCGTGCGCGTGCCGTAGATCGTGACGGGCCTGTCCGAACAGGTACTGCCGGTAGGCCGGTTCCTTCCCGTCCTCGGTGCGCCGCGGCGGCGGTTGTTCCGGCGTGGCGGCGGCGGGGTTCGGGCCCAGCCCCATCGCCCGGCCGAATTCCTGGAAATAGGCGACGACCAGTGCCCCGGCGACGTACAGGGCCGCGGCGCCGGCGATGAACGGCCCGGGCACGGTGAAGAAAAAGAAGGCCAGCCAGATTGCGATGATCAGCAGGATCAGTGAGCCCATCCTCGCCTCACCTCCCCGCCCGCGAGCTGTGGTTCATGGATGCGTCCCCGAATCGCAGAACTGGAGAACAGTGACGGTCGGCTAACGAGGGTTCCGTTTTTTCGCCGCAGCCTTCCCTTGGGCTTCCGTCCCAGATCTCCCGTTCTTACCGCTCTTCCCTCCGCTTCCCGAGCGTTTCTTGTCGGCGGCCTTCTGCGCGGCGGCGGCCTTCTTCTCCGCCGCGGCCTTCCGCTCGGCCCGGGCCTTCTTCTCCGCCGCCCTCCGTGGTGCGTCGGCCTCCTTCTCCAGCCGACGTCGCGTCAGGGTCCGGCGCAGCCATCCGGCGGCGTTGAGGTCCCGCCAGTTGGCGAAGTCCGTGGCCACCGCGGGATCGAGCTTCCTGATCCAGACATGCAGGGCGCGCAGGTCCTGCCAGTGCCATGTGATCAGCCTGTCCAGCAGGCGGTCCTCGATGACCGTGGCGACGACGCGGACCTTGCGGGACGGATTGCGCCGCAGGACGACCACCGCGTAGAAGAGACGGCCGGCGATGTCCGTCTGGGCACGGTCGGCCCTGAGATAGGTGTCGACGTCGAGCAGGTAGTGCTCCACGGCCTCCGCGGGGCACGACGCGAAGATCTCGGGGAGGTCCCCGGTCGGTGCCTTGTTCAGCAGGTCGGTCAGTTTGCCGAGGTGGTGTGCCCGCTGCGTCTCGGGCATCCGGTCGAGCCCGGCGGTCAGGACGGCGGCCTGGCGGCCGGGGCCGGTGGCGGCGGCCAGTCTGCGTCCGACCGTGGTCATCCGGGTGATCGTCGCGCGTGCGGGGTCACTGAGTCGGGACGCGGCTGACCTTCCCTCGAGCGCGCGGCAGAGGGCTTCGAGGTCCTCGAGATGGTCGCCGTCCGCTGCGGCCGTCGCCGGCCACTCGCGGGTGAGGACGGCGTTCAGCCAGGCCACGGTGGCGGGAGCATTCAGGCTGGCGTCGTCGAGCACCTCAAGCGCGCGCAGTGCCTCGCCCGGCGTCCAGCTTCCGTGCGGCCAGATGCGCCGCAACAGGTCCGCGTCCACGGCCGGTGTGCCCGTCGATTCCGGACCGCTTGCCCGCAGCACCGCGATCTCCGCCAGCAGGTCGATCCGCAGCCGCGGGTCGCGGCGGGACGCGGCGATCAGCCGGGCTTCGTGCAGAGCCGGGGCAGCGCGCGTGTCGTCGTCGTCCAGCGCCTCACCGAGGCCGTGCGTGAGCGCCTCGACGAGACGGTCCGGCTCGCGGGCCGCGACCGCGGCGAGGTGATGCACCACCCCCGCCCGCAGCTGGGGCCAGCCACGTGCCAGCCGTGCCGTCGCCTCGGTCGGCTCGGCCAGCAGCCGGGGGCCGACGACGCGTTCTCCGGCCGTCCGTAGCAGGGCGCTGTCCAGGTCGAGCCGCTCCCGGGCAGCCAGGAGGAGTAGATCGACCGCCACCTCGGCGGTGCATCTGCGCAGGGCCCGCGTGCAGCGGTCGGTGGCGTGGGCGCGACCGGCAGGCGACCTGAGCGGCACCGCGTCGGCGCCGCCGGCACCCTTGACGGGCTCGTGCGCCAGCAGCCCGTCCACCTCGATGTCCACCGCGAGCTTCTCGATCTCGGTGGCCAGCGGCGCGGCGCCGGCCTCCGCCGCGGCCGCCGCGAGGGCGGTGAGTGCGGCGCCGGTGCCGGGCGGCCGGCTCCCGGCGAGGACCCCCAGAGCCCCGACGCCGATCAGTTCGATGGTTCGCGCGTCCAGCGAGGGTGCCTGGCGGCCCAGCCAGCGCGCGGCGGTCGCGGCGGCGGCGGTCACCGCCGGCCCGGCGCCGGAGGCATGGTGACCGTGCCGGAACAGCGCCGCGGCCAGCAGCGGATGCCACTCTCCCGAGCGGCCGGGCAGGCCGCCGCCGAGCTCGGCCGCGGCGGCCCACAGCTCGGCCGCGTTCTCCACGCCGGTCTCGGCCAGCAGGGCGGCCCACGGCTCGACCGGCACCTGGCTGCTCCGGTTGGCCGGCATGTCGAACTGGAGGAAGCTCGCGAACGCGCCGTCACCGCGGTCGACGTCGGCGTCGGGCACCGTCGCGACCAGGTGCAGGTCGCTGTAGGCGGGCCGGTGGTGGTAGGTGGCGAAGGACATCCGGCGGGCCAGCGCCGGCGGCAGCAGGTAGGAGACGGCGCCGATCCAGTTCGCGGCGGCCCCGCTGTCCCGCTCGATCAGCACGATCGTTCGCCGTTCGCCGGTGATCACCCTGGCCGCCGCGGACACCAGGGCGGGCAGTGCGGCGCGGCCGGGATGCGTACGCAGGAAGGCGGCGACGTGCCGACGGTCGAGCCTTCCCCGTGGCGGCGGCCCGGCCAGCTCCGGCAGTTCGGCGCCGTCGGTCCTCGGGCTGGCCGTCCAGATCGGGGCGCCCCACAGCTCGATGGGCAACGCCTCCCCGAGATCGGCGGCGACGTCCTCGCTGACCAACGCGTGCGCGAAGTAGTTCCCGAACCGGTTCGAGTAGTCCGTGCCCACGAAGACGACGTTCGCCAGCACGCCGGTGTCCTCCGCCGGCTCGAAGCAGAGATTCACCGGGCAGGCCGCGAGCGCCGCGGCATCCGCGTTGTAGGGCAGCGAGCCCGGCGGGTCGTAGGCGGTGAAGGACTCGACCCGCCGCATCACCTCCGGCGCGACCCCGCGGCTCGCCGCATTGAACTGGAATCCGGGGTATCCCGAAAGGCCGACCTCGCACGACGTGTAGTACAGCTGCTTCAACACCATCTCGGCCTCTTCCGCCGTCAGCCTTTTGTCCTGGGAATGGCGCCGAATTCGCTCAGCAGCCAGAGGAACGGGTCGGCCACCCGGTAGGGCTGGACCACCCCGGTCGCCACCCGCCGGTCGGCGGTGGGGGCGGCCCCCAGTGCCGACAGCCCGAAATACCGGTAGCGCGAGTAGTTGTGGCGCAGGGTCTGGTCGATGGACGACCCCTCCCACTCGTCGAGCAGCGCGCGCACGTGGTCGTGGACGTCCCTGCTGTCCGCCGCGTCGAAGCGCGAGCCGACCGGCTGCGACCGCCGCAGCGGGCTCTCCTCGGGCAGACCGCGCGTGAGCGCGTCCATCTTCGAGAACGCCACGGCGATCGGGGTGCCGATCAGCTGGGAGGGCTTCGTCCCCAACGCCCGCTGCAGCAGTTCGGTGATGCGGCCCAGGACGCTCACCGGGCTGTCCAGGCCCTGTTCGTGCGGGCGTGGGGCGTCCGGGTCCGCCTGGCCCCGGGCACCGCGCATCGTCAGTGGGTCGAGCAGCAGGATGATGCCGGCGGCGCTGGCGAGGTAGCGCACGTTCTGTTCGACGCTGTCCGCCGAGTTCAGATCCTCGCCGGCGGTGTCGAAGAAGGACAGCACGGTCCGCTCCTGACGCGGGCGGCCCAGGCCGCGCCCGCGCGCTGTGAAGGTGAACACCAGCGGCCGGCGTGACATCGGTGTCGTCGAGCGCTGTGTGGGGGCGGCCAGCTGGTGGTTGTCGTAGAGCGGGGCCTCGTACCGCTTGCGGAAGCTGTCCCGGGTCTCGTCATCCGCGCCCAGCACCGACGCGTCGAACCGGACTCCGACCGAGTGCATCAGCTCGTGCAGCAGGACGGTCATGAAAACGGTCTTGCCGCTCTCCTTCGCACCGACCAGCGCGATGAGCCGATTCTCGATCTTTCCGAAGTGCACCGGAAGTTGACTGTGGCACTCCGGGCACAACCGGTAGTTCGTGTCGGCTCGACAGTCCGAATGGACGGCGGACAGCTTCCGGCCGTCCGCCGAGAACGCCGGCGGAAGCTGGCCGGTGAATCCCATCCGTTTCGCCAGGCGTTCATCCCGCTGACTGGAGCAGGACTTTCCGGTGGGGCCTGGCCGCCCGGAGCACCGGAACCAGATCTCCCGTTCCCCGAACTGCTGGTAGCAGTACGGGCAGACCAGCTTTCTGCTCATCGGGTCACCTCCTCCGTCGGGCGCGGACCAACGTCACCTGGGCATTCGCGTCCTCGGGTGGCGCGGTGGGGTCGACGAAGCAGGCGAGCCCCCAGGCGCCGCGCCGTGGCGCCGGAAGTGTGATCAGTGCCCGCTTCCGAGCGGTGACGTCGCGCGCCGGGAGACGGGCGAGCGCGGTGCCATGGGTGGCGCTCAGCGGCAGGATCCCGTCCGACCTGCCGACGACGACCAGCGGTGGCAGCCGGCAGGTGCGGTCACACACCACCTCGAGGACGGCCCGCCGCGGCCAGGGCAGCCGCGCCGGCCGGAGCTCGTAGGTCACCTCGACACCGCGCCCGGGGACGAGCACGGTGACCGGCGGGGAGACCACACGGTCCTCCTCCTCGCCGGTCACCGTCCGGACCGCTACGGTGACCGGATCCGAGCCGACCTGGATCTCCAGCCCGCCGCTGTCGATGTAGCGCCGCGGTCGGATCTCCACCTCACCGGTCGGCCCGTCGCCTGTGGAGCCGGCCGGGTACCACTGGACCCGTGCCAGGCTCGCGCCCTCCGGCCAGTCCCAGCGCAGCCGGACGGCATCGCCGAACCGAGCCGCTGTGAGCCCGCGGACCGCGTCCGCCAGCGAGATCGGCACCGTGGCGCCGACGACCGCGACGGAGCCGCCGGCGGCGCAGGTGACCGCGGTGAGGAAGGCGCGGCCGTGCCGCGGGCGGACGGGCAGCGCGACCCGTCCGTCGGCCCGGGTCACGGGTGCGCCGGGCAGCGCGACGCCGTGCCGGGAGACATCCGCGGCTGACACAGTGGTCCCCGCGGCCCACCTTGGTGCCGCGGAGGCCATCCGCACCTGCACCGTCCCGCTTGTCGGCGGCGTCCAGACAACGAGCGCCGACAACCCGTCCGACCGGGTCGACGTCCCGGACGGGGACGATGCCGTCTCGGTGGGAAGCTCGACGGCGAGGTCGCTCACCGCCTCAGGCGGCCGCTCCGGCCGGGCCGTGACGACCAGCCCGGCCGAGACGCGCCGAGCCCCGTCCGCTCCGAGGTACACCGCCTCGATCCGGTACTGGTAGGCCGTGCCCGACCGCAGGCGCATGTCGGTGAAGCCTGTGGCCGTGACGGAGGTCGGCCTTGTCCCGCGACCGGTCATGCCACGTTCGGTCCGGCGCACGTTGACCTCGTGGATCCCCGGATGCGCCCGCCACGTGCCGGTCACCGACTCCGCGTCGGTCGCCAGCACGAGGTCCTGGACCTCCGGGGTGAGGAGAACGGCGGCGGCATCCGCACCCGGCGACCAGATGCCCTCGGTGCGGGTGGCGAAGACCGTGTAGAAGACCCGTTCGCCCAGTGGAGCGGTCTCGTCGACCGCGGTGTTGGCCGGTGTCTCGGCGACCGGCTCCCCGGCGTCAGGCGTGGTGGCGGCTCGGCCGGTCGCGCGCACCAGCCGGTAGGCGACTTCGCCGGTGCGGGCGGGGCTGGGTGCCCACCGGACGCTCACCCGGGTCCCGTCGGCCCCCGCCTCGACCGACGGTGGTGGCGGCGGCGGGATCGCGCGGAGCCGGGCCTGGATGTCGTCGTGATCGGCCGCGATCTCGGCAGCCTCGGCCAGCAGCGCGGCGGTCTCCTCCGGCCGGTGACGCGACCATGCCTCGTCCGCCCCGGTCAGCAACGTCCGGACCCTGGCCTCGGCCGCCTCGACCTGTCCGGACATCTCGGCCCGCTCGGCGTCCGGCAACGCGGCGGCAAGCTGGCGAGCAGCGCGCAGCCGACCGGCCGCGAGCGCGTCGTGGATCTCCTGGACGGCGTTCCCGGACCCGGCTGCGCCCCCCCGCCAGGCCTCGGCGAGCGTGACCGCCAGCTCCTCGGCCTCCTCCAGGACCAGGCCCAGGGAGGCCGCCTGGTCGGCGATCGCGCGAGCGGGTAGACCCGCCTCGACCCCGCCGCGCAGCGCCTCGACGACCTCCCAGCCGATCAGGGTGTCGTACCCGGCCGGGGAGCGCACCGAGCCCAGGATGATCACGAAGATGTTCTCGGCCGCGGTCTGGCGCTCGTCCTGGGCCGCGCGGGCGCGGGCCTGGCGGGCCCGGGTCACCTCCTGCTCGTTGACGACGGCCGGCTCGGACACCAGCCGGAAGCCGTCCCGCAGCCTGAAGCCGGCCCGGACCCGCTCGGCGCCGAAGACGACGTCGGCGGACAGGCGCAGGCCGAGAACGGCCAGCGGTTCGCGCAACGAGCGCGCCTGACTCGGCGGCGGGCCGACCGGGAGCTTCCACTCCCGGTCCATGACCCGCAGGTTGTGCCGCTTCAGCGCGGCCCGGACGGTCGCCGCGTCGAGTGCACCCCCGCCGCTGCCCGCACCGGCGGCCCCCGCGGTCCCCGAGATCAGGCGGCCCACCATCGTCTCGCTGATACACGGGTTCGCCGCGGCCAGCGCGGTGACGAGGCGGTCCAGGTACTCCTGTTCCTCCTTGTGTGCCCGCTCGCGGCGTTCCCGGAAGGCCGCAAGCGTGAGCTGGCCGGAGCCCTTCAGCTCCGCGTGCGCCGCGAGCAGGGCATCCGCGACGGCGGCGTGGGTCTTCTTGAGCTTCAGAGTCCGCCAGTACTTCGTGACCTCCTCGACCCGCGCCTCGAACAGCTCCTTGTCACCCGCGGTGGCCTCGTCCAGCGCGTAGCGCGTGAAGAGGTCGTTCGGCACTCCCTGCTTCCGGGCGGGATCAACGACGCCCTTCCGGTACGCCTCGACGTCGAACGCCATTCCTCAGACCCCCGATGACGTGCAGTCCATTCGCCGGTCCCGCCGGCGCGGCGTAGATGCCCGCCGCACCCTCGGACGGGCGGCTATTCGCTGAGCGTGTACCGTGCCACGGCGTTGCGCGCCTTCTCGACCTGTTCCTCGGTGAGGCCCTGAATCTGCAGCTCGATGTGCAGGTCCTTTCCCGTCTTCAGCTCCACCGCGTGTACCCGCAGCACGCCGGTCTCGTTCATGGTGAAGGTGACGTCGATCGGGGAGTTACGCGGCAGCGGTGGCAGGCCGCTGATGAGACCCCGGCCGATCGCCGCGTTGTCGGCGAGTTCCGGGGAGACCGTGGCTCCGGCCTGTTCCCAGATCTCGATCTCGATCCCGGTCTGGTTGTCCTCGACTGTCCCGAACCGCTCGGTGTCGGGCGAGGCGGGCAGCGGCGTGTTGGGCGGCAGGATGTGCTCGACCTTCAGCCGCTTCAGAGCGGGGTCCGCGCTATCCACGACCTTGATGCCGAACGCGCGGGGCACGACCGTCCGGACCTTCTTCTCCGCGAGCTGGCGGACGGCTTCGGTCGTGATGCCCAGCTGGTCGGCGACCCGCTGCACGGCCGCCGGCGAGGCGGACGTACGGGAGTCGCCCTGTGTTCCCGGTGCCGCGTCCGAGTCCTCGGGGAGCTGGAGCTTCACCGACTCGATGAGCGCGAACCGGGCTGCCCCTTTCGCGACCGCGAGGTCGGGGTCGTGGAGCTTCGTCTCGAAGCCGAATCGCTTGTTCAGGCGGGCCGCGACGGCCGGCATCCGGGTGGCGCCGCCGACGAGGAGGACATCGTCGAACGACGTCACGCCCTTCTCCCGGGCGGTGGTGACGGTCCGCTCGGTGATGTCGAGGGTCCGTTCGAGCAGCTCGCCGGTGATCTGCTCGAACTCCTCGCGGGTCAGCTCGAGCCGTGCGGTGTCGCCGCCGAAACGCATGTTGTGCCGGCGCGACGTGGTACTGCTCAGCGCCTTCTTCATCTCCTCGGCGGCGATCGTGAGCTCCTGGAGGAAGTCCTCGTTGTCGCCTGCCTCGGAATCGGGGTGCTCGGCGAGAAAACCCTCCAACAGGTACCGGACGATCCTCTCGTCCCAGTCCACGCCACCGAGATGGTGGTCGCCGTCGGTGCAGACGACGTTGATCTCGTTGCCGGCGACTCGGATGACGGTCGTGTCGAACGTTCCACCGCCCAGGTCGTAGACCAGGATCGTGCGTTCGCCGGCGGGGGCGACGACCTCGTAGTGCAGGGCGGCGGCGACCGGTTCCGGCACGACGTTCAGGACGTTCAGGCCGGCGATCCGCCCCGCGTTCCGGGTGGCCTCCCGCTCGGCCACGCCGAAGTACGCGGGCACCGTTATCACGACGTCCCGGACTGGTTCGCCGGTGAACTCCGTCGCCGCTCGCGCCAGCTCGCTGAGGATCAGTGCGGAGATGCTCTCCGGAGTGTGCATGCTCCCGTGGAAGGAGAGTTCGACGTCCTGGCCCATCTGCCGCTTGATGAGCGACACCACGAGGTCGGGCTCGAGCTTCGCCGAGTTCTTCGCGTCCCGCCCGACGACCACGTTGTCAGGAGTCTCGAAGTAGACCACCGAGGGCGTGGTGTCCTCGCCGACCATGTTCTTCGTGACGGCGGGCCGCCCTGTGTCGTCGATGTAGGCGACACACGAATAGGTCGTCCCCAGGTCGATACCGTAGGTTGCCATGAATCCTCGCAGGTGTCGGAGACCGGGTTGGCGTCAGAGACCGGATTGAGCAGGGCTGGGCGGCGTCGGCGCGGAGGGCGCCGGGGGTGCCGGGGGCGCCGCGGTGGCTGGGGATGCCTCGGTGGCGTCGCTGCCCTCGGAACCAGGCCGCCGGCTGCGGAAAACCCGGGTACGCGCGGGGCGTCGCACCCGGCCGGTGTCCCGCTCCAGTACGCCGACCTGGGTGACCTCCGCGACGGTGTTGTGCCGGGCGGGGTCGTCGGTCGGCACGACTGACGCGGCAAGCTGGGCCCCGGACTGGAACCGGTCTCCGGGTTGTGGGCGGACCAGGTCGAAACCACACCGTTCCAGCGCGAGCTCGACGTCGTCGGCGAAGCTGGCGAGCAGGTTCGAGGTACGGGAGTCGCCACCGCCGGACATGCGTTCCGACTCGGCCGAGAGGCCGTCGTACAACCTGATCAGATCGGTCACGATCGGGTCCAGCAGCGCGCGACGGACACCGGAGCGCTGTTCGAGGCGTTCCTCGTGGAGCCGGTCAATCACGGCTTCCCGATGATCGGCCCGCCGGTGGAAGTCGGTGAGCGTGGCCTCGATGGCGGCCAGGCGTTCGACGACCGACACGAGCACGGCGGCGGTCGGCATGTCCGGCTCGCCGGCGTCCCATGGGACCGACCCGCCCGGCTCCGGGTCGCCGGCGGCCGGCGGGGTGTCCTCGCCGGGCGCCGCGGGCACCATGGGGTCGCCGTTCCACCAGCTGGTGGCGTCAGCTGGTGGTGTGCGGGTGCCGGCGCCCGCGTCGTTGCCGACCGGACCGCCAGCGGTCGGGTCGGGCCCCGTCGGCAGGGGTCGGCTGGAATCTTCGTGCATGTCGGCAGGCCAATCGGTAGACGACTGTGTCGCGATGGACGACCGTGCGGTGGCGCCTCCCCGCGCCGTCGCTGAGATCCGGACGCGTCGCGGATTTCATCTTCCGCGATGAGCACAGGTGGGCCGGTGCGGCTCCGGTGCGGCGGATGCTTTCTCTCAGGCAAGAAAACGCTGTCGCGAAGTACGTACTTGTCTGACGCCGCGCAAACAGATCTACGGGCTACTACCCGGATCCGGGCCGGTGGCCACCTCGGGGAATCCGGGTGCGCCACCGGACCGGCGGCAGCGACACGTGAAACCGGCGCTGGGCGTGACAAAAAAGATCATGACGTCCCCCGATGTCCTAGCAAATATAAGCACAGCTGGTGCCGAGCCTGTGGCGCAGGGCTGACCGGTGCCGGGGGGAAACCTGCCAGCCGTCTCTCAACGTGTCTTGAACTCCACTCGCCCTGCGTCCATGACGAAGGTTCCGTCACCACGGAGGACCGGTCGTCGCTCGCTGCGGGGACGCGAGTATGTCTCCACGTGTTCGATGACGGCCTCCTCCTCGGCGGTGAGGTCGATGCGCGCTATCGCAACCCAGTAGGAGAAGCTGTTCCGGTGGTACAGAGGTGTTTGTATCACCGAACCGGCATGGTCGTCGACCTCCACGACCGCCCGGAATCCACGGAACGACCCGATGCCGTTCTCGACCGCCGAGTACGCGCAGATGAGGATGTGTCGGAAGGCGCTCGGCCGGGCGATCACGATCGCCTCCCGGCCCCGATGGCGGTCTCCGGTCGTCAGGCAGATGTGCGGCGGCCGCTTGAGGGAGCCCTGGTCACGGTAGTAACAGACACCCTCGCGACCGTCGCTGTCGATGTAGAGCGCGTAGAGGTCGAGGTCCTTGTCCTTGCGTCGCCAGGTCAGCTCCGCTGTGATCTCGTGCTGGGGCCTTTTGATGGTCGCGGATGCGCCGGGCAGCAGCTTCACGTCCCCGAGTGGAGTTACCGCACGAGCGGAGGAGGCGCGTCGTTCGGCCTTCTCCGACCTGCTCTCTTCCTTGCCCTCGGCCGCGTCCGGTGCCACATCGGTGGCAGGAACCTGCTGACGCCGCAGTATGTCGTTGATCGGGACCGCGAAGCGGAAGCTCAGACCGGTCAGCCCGTCCGTGAATCCGAATCCGACCGCCCGGTAGTACCAGCCGTCCGCACGCCGGTACAGCTCGCCGGGTATGTGGACGAGGTCCGCCGGGCCCGGGGCGAGATCGATCCGGAGTATCTCCGTGTTGTCTTCCGCGTCGATCAGGCGCAGCCGTGTTTCGGGCGCGTCGACCACGCGGCCGCCCGTGGCCGACAGGGCCATCAGGATCTGGTCGTACCGCGGGGGGACGGCGTTCAGGTCGACCTGGGCTCGGTCGGTGGACACCGCCGCGTCCGTCCTGCCCAGATGCCGTACCGCCGCGCTGGAATCAGTGGGATCCGTAGGATCGGCGAACTGAATCGCGCGCGCGGACCCCGCCGCCCCGGCATTGTTCGCGGGGAGCACGAGGATGAGGTCGAGCTGGGGTGTGGTAGGGGTTTTCACCCAGTTCAGAACCACGTGGATCCGCCGCGGGCGGAGCGCGATCTGGGGGAGCATCGTCAGCGACACGAGCAGTACTCTCCTGAGTCGCTGTGATGGTAACCCCGGACCGGTCCGGGGTGTGCCCGGTCCGCCGAACTGGTTACGCGGGTACCGCCATGGTGACAGCCGGCCGGGCCGGGACGAGTATCTGGGTAGGCTTGCCGTGTGGAAGGCGGTGCTGAGATGCCGACGGTGAACGCTGACGCGGGGTTGGTGCCGCTGCGCAGGGCTCTCGCGGCCCGACTCGCGCCGCGAGCCTGGGAACGGTTCGGTGTTCTCGTCGATAATCTGGAAACCGCATGGTCCGCGGCGGACAGTGGCGAATTCGACAATGCCGTGCTGCGGCTGGATCTCGCGGTGCGCAAGCGCGCCAGCCGGCTCGGCGAGGAGCCGCTTGTTCCCATGACGCCACCGGTCCGGGAACGGGTGAACAGAATGATTCATGTTCTCACCGAGGTGTCGGGCCGCGACGCCGTCGGCCCCGGGAACCGTCGGCGCCCCGGGTCGTCGGAGATCCCGGCCCCGGCCGACACCGGCCACTGAGGGTGGCCGGACGCTCGGGGTCGGTTCCACCGGCCGGCCGGACCGCGGGTGCCGGGCCTGAACCAGCGGCGCACGAGCTCTGGGGGGCCGAACTCGTTGTCCACCTGTTTGCTCCGGTGGATGGGCCCGAAGCGGCGGACGCGTACGGGTTTCTCCGGGACGTCTGGTCGGCGTGCCGCCGCACTCTGAAGATGGGATCGGCTCTCGACCGGTTGGGAGTGCCCGCCGACCTGCCGGGTTCGGTTGGCGACCTGCCTTCCCGAGGTCTGCTCGCCGCCCAGCTCAACCTGGGCGACGGGACGCACCAGGCGCTGTTCCGGCGGGACCACGACCTGCTCTGTCTGTCCGTGATGCTCGCCCCGGCGGTGGACGACGGTGCCCTCGACTGGTCCGCGCCGGAGGACCAGTGGAGCGGCGTGGCGGATGAGCCGCCCGCCTCGCTGGTCGGCGCCGTGCGTCTCTACCAGGGGCATCTCGGCCGCTCGGAGGCGGGTCCGCGGGCGGTGGTGACCGCGGCCCCCGAGCTCGCCCGCACCTGCGCCAACGCCGGGTCCGGGTGGCACCAGACGCCCGGATGGGAGGAACGCGGTGCCACCACCGGCCTGGGGTTCGCAGTGTGGGAACCGGCCGCTCCGGCGGACGACCAGATCGAGCGGAGGCTGCTTGTCCTGGTTCCGGGCTCACGGGACGGAGAACTGGTCGCCTGGACGTGGAACCGCCGGGACGCCGCCGCGCCCGCTTTCCAACGCTATCTGGCCGGGGCGGCGAAGGTCCGCTACCAGTGGCGTGTTCGGGACGGCGGGGACGCGGTCCACGGCCTGCGCGACCGGCTCGACGAACGGGGAGCACGGCTGCGGGAGTTCCTGCGCGACCCGGTCCCGTTCCCGGACCGCGTCGCCGCCTGTGTGCAACAGCTTCACGTCGACCAGGTGGACCTGACGACCGTCACCACGAGGATGACGGAGATGCGGCACAGCGTGAAGATCTCCGGGGCCAACATGGCGGCGATCCTGGCGGCCGATGGGACCGTGCCTCGCGACGGCGACCCGTTCGCCACTGACCGGCGGCTGGTGGAGCACGTGGTCGACCAGCTCGACGACGACCTGGTCTTCCTCGGCGCGGCGGGCACGCGCGTCGAGGCGGTCCTGGCCCTCGCGGCCCGGTCGACCCGGCACGTCCGGTCTGCCGAGCACGTCCGGTCGGCACCGGACATCCAACTCGATCCGGAGGAGATGACCCAACTGCGCGCGGAGCTCGCGGCGGCCTTCGGCGCCGGGGTACGGGCGTCTCAGCTGCTCGAGGAGATCGGTCTGCCCCGCGCGCGCCAGTTCGTTCAGGGCGGTGCGACTCCGCTGGAATGGTGGACCGAGATGCTCCGGGAGCTCGGCAACGGCGCGGTCGACCGGCCGTACCGCAGCACGCTGGAGGCCGCGCTGCGGGAGTACGGCTACAACGACGTCTTCGTCCGTCTGGCCCGTCGCCACGGGCTGCGCTGACCCCGGCGCCCGGAGAGCGCCGCGGGAGCCGACGCGGCCCGGCGAGCGCTGGAGCAGGAAACGAGCTTCTCCAGCAGGGTCCGATCGGTGATCGACTCGTTCCTGCTCACGTCCGGGCACTTCTGCTCAGGCGTGCCTGGGGACGGAAAGGTGCCGCGATCTGGCCGAGCCAGCTCGCCGGCATGGCCTCGCCGATGGCGTAGAGCGGGACGACGGTCGAGCACGAACCGGCGCACGGCGTCGGGGAACACGGCGTGCACGGCCGGCCCGACGACCCCGAGCGTGACCGCGACGGCGATCGTGATCGGCAGCCGGTTGGCGAAGGTGTGTACGACGTCGACGGCCCAGTCCGGCCGCGACGGCCGGCGGACCAGGGGATCAGTTGCTCGAGCGGGACGAAGACCAGCGCGCAGATGAGAAAGCCGATCAGTAGCTGCGGCCGTTCCAGTACACCGACCGCAGGAGCCGGAGTCTCGGTGTCGCGCTCATTCCGCCGGGGCCATGCTAGCCCGCGGGGAAGAACTGCACTATTGCTGTTGCCCGTTCGACACCCAACGTTCACCAGCATCACCTGCCTGACGATTACCCGGAGCTACGGCCGGATCTATTCGGGCAGCTCCGGATCGGCCGTCCCGGGCTGTATCGCGGGGTTCGCAGGGCGAGACTTCTTCTGATTCATCGGGTGGCTGTTCAGTGGTGGCCGAACGGTTCGTCCGCACGGTCCGGACCGAGGTTGCCGGCCGGGTGCCGATCTTCGGCTGGAGGGTGGGCTCCGTTCCGGTGGCTGCTAGCGGATGGAGCCGTCCGGCCAGGTCCAGATCGGCACCTCGCGGAGAGGGTGCAGCTGATCGTCGGTCTCGGCGTTCGAGTTCTGCAGCGCGACCTGGGAACCGAATTCGACGTGGGAGCGCAGGGTCTCCCGGAACGGTTCGTCTGTGGGCAGCCCAGCCTTGTCCGCCGCGGCCATATACAGCTCGACGAAGCGTTGCCGCTGGTGTTCCTGGATTTTCAGGCCTCGGTGCGCGTCGATCAGGTGGGGGAAGCCTCCGAGCTCCTGGGTGTAGCGGTCGGGACCGCCGAACGTCTCGGCGGTGAACGCGGTGAGATGGTCGACGTGGTCAGGGTGGCCCGCACCGAACAGCGGCTGCAGCAGCGGGTCGGCCAGAACGCTGGAGTAAAAGACATCAACGAACCGGCGCAGTGCCGGCTCGCCCCCAGCATGATCAATGATCGACGTCATGGTTACTGCTTACGCAGCCGCGATGGTGAGGCTGCTCTCGCTCGCCCCCGCGCCCCCGTCCTGCTGTAACGGGATGGCCGCCGCGGCCTCCGTCGGCAGGTCTCCGGGTGCGTCCCGCTCGCCGGCGGAGGGCGGTTCGCCTGCGGGACGAGAGGCTTCCGGCTCGGTGGGCATGTCGACAGTTCTCGCCGCCGGCATCCACCTTGTAATCGGCAGCCGCCCCCGAACAGGCGCCGGTACCCACCAGCGCTGGTCCGCCAGCAGGCGTGCCCGACGGACCGGTCGGCCGAGCGCTGAGCCGGTCGGGTGGGCCTCAGATCGTGGTGACCATCCCGCCGTCGATCACGATGTTCGCGCCGGTGATGTTGGCTGCCCGGGAGCTGGCCAGGAACAGCACCACGTCGGCCACCTCCTCCGGCCGTGAGAACCGCCCGGTGACCGTGCCCGCCGCGACCGCGGCGGCCACCTCCTCCGGGTGCTCACCCTGCCTGGCACCGACCTGCGCCGCCATGCCGGCCGGCCCGAGCCAGAGGCTGGTGGCCACCGGTCCGGGATCCACCGTGTTCACCCGGATTCCGCGTCCACCGAACTCCTTCGACACGGATTTGGCGACGTTTCCCAGTGCCGCCTTGGCCGCCGAGTAGTCCAGCACCGCCGGGTCGGGAAGCCGCGCGTTCACCGAGCCGATGTTGACGATCACACCGCCGCCGCCGGCGGCGAGGAACACCGGTATCGCGGCCCGCATCGCACGCACCGCCGCCATCAGGTCGAGCTCGATGGTGCGGGACCACATCTCGTCGGTGATCGCGAGGAAGCCGTCCAACCGCGCCGGCGCCGCGCCGACGTTGTTCACAAGGATGTCGAGGCGATCACCTGCCGCTGCCACCAGCCGGGCCGGGCTGTCCGGTTCGGCGAGGTCGAGGGCGAGCGCGGTGGCGCCATGCCGGTCCACAAGTTCGGAGAGTGCGTCGGTGACGGTGCGGGAACCGGCGACGACCCGCGCACCCGCACCCGCCAGTCCCTGCGCGATCGCCAGGCCGATCCCGCCACCCGCGCCGGTGACGACGGCGACCTTGCCTTCGAGTTCGAGTTCCATACCGTGGACGGTAGGGGTCGGTCCCGGATTCTGCTTCTGTCAGGTGATTCCCTCGAATGCCCCCGGGATCTCGATCATGATTTCGCCGGTGGGGGAGGTCCCGAAACCGGGCGGAGGACAGTCATTCGACTCGCGCTCGCAACTCACCGCACGGCCGGACGGGCGCTGAGCGGTGTGAGCACGACCTTCGCGCGGGCGTGTTCGACCTCGAGGTAGCGGATGGCCTCCGGCGCCTCACTCAGCGGGTAGGCGCGGTCGATGACCGGGGTGATCCGGCCCGCCTCGATCAGCTCGCGCAGCGCCGAGAGCCTCTGTCCGGAGGGTTTCGGTGTGGGCGCGATCAGTCGGTGCGGCACGAAGCGGGCGGCGAGCATGCCCCGGATGAACAGGCCCATCGGTCCGACCAGGCTGACTCCGGTGGACGTCCCCCCGCCGGACAGCACCAGCGTCCCGCCCGGCGCCACCGCTCGGCGCAGGGCGGTCAGGGAACGGTTGGCGACCAGGTCGAACACGACGTCGTAGCGAAGGCCGGCCCGGGTGAAGTCCTCCTGCCGGTAGTCGACGACGTGGTCGGCGCCCAGCGAGCGCACGAGCTCGGCGTTGCGGGCGCTGCACACGGCGGTCACCTCGGCGCCGAGCGCCCTGCCGACCTGCACCGCGAACGTCCCGACGCCGCCGGACGCCCCGTTGATCAGGAGCCGCTGGCCGGCGGCCAGACCGGCCTCGTCGCGCAGGCAGACCAGCGCGGTGTTGCCAGCCAGCGGCACCGCGGCGGCCTGCTCGTAGGTCAGGTTCGCCGGCATGGCGCCGAGCACATCCTGTGGAGCGCACACGTACTCGGCGAAGGCCCCGTCGGCCTCACCGAAGACGTCGTCGCCGGGACGCAGGCCGGTGACGCCGGGCCCGGCCGCGACGACCTCGCCGGCGAAGTCGGTGCCGAGGATTCTGTTCTGCGGGCCGCGCAGGGACACCCCGGGCAGCACGAGGCGGGCGAGGTACGGGTCGCCCCGCATGACGTGCCAGTCGCGGGCGTTGAGCGACGCCGCGCGCACCCGCACGAGCACCTCGTCCCGGGCCGGGGCGGGCTGCGCGACGTCATCGAGCCGCAGGACGTCCGGCGGCCCGTAGCCGTTCTGGACGATCGCCCTCATCGGGTCGTTCCGGCTGCGGGCGGCCGGTTGACGGTGGTGTGGACCATGCGTCTGATCGTTTCCGACGGCGCCACCGGTGTTCATCGGAGCACAGGCCCGAGTCGGGTCGGCCGATCGACGGATGTGACAGCCATACTTTCGGGGGCATCGGCAATGTGGGTGTTACCTTCTTTTGGAGGAAGCACCCACTAGGTGGAGGCTGTCGGATGTCGAGTTCGGAGTCGCGGCGGTGGTGGGCACTGGGGGCGGTCAGCCTGAGCGTGCTCGCCGTCAGCCTGGACGGCACGGTCCTGTCGGTGGCTCAGCCGACGCTGTCGACGGCGCTCGACGCGTCGCAGTCCGATCTGGTGTGGTTCTCCGCCGGTTACCTGCTCGTGCTGGCCGCGGCCGTGCTGCCCGTCGGCCTGGCAGGTGACCGTTTCGGGCGCCGCCGGGTCCTGCTCGTGTCGCTGGCCGTCTTCGGGCTGGGGTCCGTGGTCTGCGCCTGCGCGGGGTCGGCGGGGGTGTTCCTGGCGGGACGGCTGTTCCAGGGCCTGGCCGGCGCCGGCATCACCGTGATGGCGCTGTCGGCCCTGATCGTTCTGTTCGACGAGCAGGAGCGCCCGAGAGCAGTGGGGATCTACCAGGCGGCTACGTTCGTTGCCCTGCCGCTCGGCCCGATTCTCGGTGGCTGGATGCTGTCGCGGTTCTGGTGGGGCTGGGTCTTCCTGCTCAACGTTCCGGTCGTCGTCCTCGCGGCAGTGATCGGCTTCGTCCTGATCCCGGAGTCGCGAGCGACGCGACGTCCTGGACTGGACCCGGTCGGCACCGCGGCGTCAGCGGCTGGACTGGCATTGGTGATCTACGGTCTGGTGCGCGCTGGGGAGCGCGGCTGGGGCAGCCTGGACGCGCTGCTGTCGATGGCCGCCGGGGCCGCCGCGGTGGTCGGGTTCGTCTGGTGGGAGCGCAGGCTCGGTCGGCGGCCGACCGGCCGGCCGCTGGTCGACCCGCGGCTCCTGCGGCCGGGGCCGTTCCTGTGGGGATCGGTGCTCGCCGCGGTCGCGGGCCTGGCGATGATCGGGGTGCTGTTCACGATGCCCCAGTACTTCCAGGGTGTGCGCGGTACCGGAACCCTGGGCAGCGGCCTGCGTCTGCTGCCCCTCATCGGTGGCATGGTCGTCGGCGCCGGGCTCGCCGGCCGACTCGCACCGGCGATCACTGTGCGGCTGGCGACAGCGCTGGGATTCGTACTCCTGGCGGGCGGTCTCGCCGTGGGAGCCACCACGACGCCCACCTCTGGCACGGTGTTCACCGCGGGTTGGACGGCGCTGGTCGGCGCGGGGACAGGACTGGCCCTGTCGGTGGCGACCGCGGCGGCGCTGGCCGGGCTGTCGGCCGAACGCAGCGGCACCGAGTCCGCTGTCGTGCAGGCCTTCAACAAGACGAGCGGCCCACTCGGCGCGGCGATCACCGGCAGCGTCCTCGTCGCGGTCTACCATGCCCGCCTCGGCAGCGCCCGCCTCGACGGGATTGGGCTGCCGGCGACGGTGGCCGAGAGCGCGCGCAGGAGCCTCTACGACGGTACGGCCACCGCGCACGCGGCCGGGGCACCCGGACTGGAACAGGCGGTCCGGGCGGCGTTCGTCGACGGGATGAGCGCGGCGTGTCTGGCATCAGCCGCGATCGCCGTGCTCGGAGCCGTCGCGGCCCTGGCCGTCCTTCCCAGTGGCCGATCCCGTAGAACGGAGACCGGCCAGCAGACCGAGGAGGGGACCGCCGATGCCGTCGCGCACTGAGCCGTCACGCGGTGACCGGGCTGCGCCTGGTCTGCGGGAACGCAAGAAAGCCCGGACCAGGGCCGCCATCCAGGCCCACGCCCTGCGGCTGTTCCGCGAACAGGGCTACCACGCGACCACCGTCGACCAGATCATCGACGCCGCGGAAGTCTCGGAGACGACCTTCTTCCGCTATTTCCCCGCGAAAGAGGACGTCGTTTTCCAGGACGACCTAGACCCATTGATCATTGAGGCTTTCCAGAGCCAACCCACGGAACTTTCGCCGATCCAGGCGATACGTGCCGCTATTCGCCAGCAGTTCGACGCCCTGACCCCAGAACAGCGGCAGGCGATTCAGGAACGCACCTCGCTCATTGTCGCCGAGCCCGCGTTGCGCGCTGCCATGCTCGACCAGATCTCCCAGACCATGCTCCTGCTGGCCGACGCGATTGCCGAACGGACGGGACGTCCAAAGAGCGACCTCGCCGTGCGTACCGTCGCCGGCAGCGCCATCGGCGCCATGCTCGCCACCCTGCCGGCCCTGGCCGACAGCCCCGAAGCGGACCTGCCCGCCCTCGTCGACCAGGCCCTCGGCCACCTCGAAGCCGGACTACCGGTATGACCTGGCACAGAGTCCTTCAGCCTAGTCCCCTCCTGGCGGTGTGAGTAGGGGCGGCGGTGCTACGGATCGGTCCGGAGGCGGAGGCGTCGTAAGGCTCGGGCTGGTAGGAGCCGTCTCGGCTGTCGGCGCCACGGCTGGGGCCTCCGGGCTGGCAGGAGCCGTCTCGGCTGTCGCCGCCCTGGCTGGGGCCTCCGGATCACAGGCGGTGCCGTCGTTGTCGCGATCCAATCCTGACCGGTAGCCGGGGGCGCCGCGTGGGATCGGCGCCACCCCTGCGGCCCGGGCGGCATCACAGTTCGCGTAGTACACATCGGACTGGGCCGGCGCTGGGGCGGGCGCCGGCACCTGGGAACTCAGCCGCGCAGGCGCGGGAGCAGGCGCTTGAGGCGGAGCACTGGTCCGGATGGACGGAGGATCCTCACCCGGTGGGGCAGCCGGCGGTGCGTTTCCCGCGTTCGAAGGGATCTGAGCCGGGACGGACGCAGGAGTGCCTGGCTGCCGCGCGTTCGTGTCCTGCACCGCCCGTCCCGACTGGCGGGTGCTGGGCGCGGCGGTCGATGTCGTGGTGAGGGCCGGACTCTCGACGAGCGGCGAGCTGGAGGGTGTTGGCATCGGTGCCGCGAGGATTCGTCTGCCCTGGTCGGCCGACTGCGGAGACATGTGGGTATCCGGTCGCGCGGCGGCTCCGGTACACCCGGCCAGCGTCGCGATCGACGCAGCGATGAGCGCCAGACGTGCCCTGCCCACGGCTTCCCCCTCACCCCGTCAGCCGGGTGGACGGTACAGGCCGGAGCACGCCACAGGTCACAACGGGGCATCAATGTCCCGTCGAATGCAGGGTGTGCCGCCGACTACCTGGCCAAGCCGTGCTCGTATCCCGTCCTGCGGGCTAGCCGCGCTCGACGGTTCGTAGTCCTTGTTCGGGGGTCCACGACTCGATGACGAGTCTGGTGGCCTCGGGGTTGAGGTGGGTGACGGCGTATCGGCACCTGTTCAGGTCTGTCGGATGACGATGAGGCAGGTGTCGTCGTCGGTGTCCGGGGTGGTGTGCGCGAGCAGGTGATCGGCCCGGTGCGAGACGTCGAAGCCCGGTGCGGCCGCGATCCGCAGCAGCGCGTGGAGGGATTCGTCCAGCCCGGTTCCGCGGCGTTCGATGAGGCCGTCGGTGAAGAGAAGCAGGACGTCGTCCGGCTCAAGAACGTGGACGGTTTCCTGGTAGTCGACATCGGGTTCGACGCCGAGCAGGAGCCCGTCGGGCATCGGAAGGGCGTGGGCGGAGCCGTCCCGGACGAGCACGGGCGGCAGATGCCCGGCGCGGGCCCAGCGCAGCGCACGCTCGGCGGGACGATAAAGGCCACAGATGACGGTGGCGGTGATGTTGTCGGCGAGGTGGTAGGTGACGTTGTTGAGCCAGCGCAGCAGCTGCCCGGGGCCGGCGCCGGTGACCGCGAGGCCGCGCAGGCTGTTGCGCAGGGTCACCATGCCGGCCACGGTCCTGATGCTGTGCCCGGCGACGTCACCGACGACGAGCAGGACCTCGCCGGTCGGCAGGGTGACCGCGTCATACCAGTCGCCACCGACAAGGTGCTCCTGCTCGGCGGGGCGGTAGCGGACGGCGACCGCGAGACCGCCGAGGTCGACGGGCTCCTCGGAGCTGGGCAGGATCGCCCGCTGCAGGGCGAGCGCGAGCTGATGCTGGCCGTCGGCCCGCGCCTCCGAATCGGCGAGCTGGTCCCGGGTGGCGTCAAGGACGACCTGCGTGCGGTAGTGGCTGGTCAGGTCCTGGTAGATGCCGCGGACGGCGACCGTCACGCCGGCGGCGTCGGTCACCGGCTCGGCGAAGGCGCGGAGCTGGCGCAGCGTCCCGTCGCTGCCGATGACCCGGAACGATCCCGAGGCGGCCCGACCGAGCCGTAACAGCGCGTCACGCAGGTGGTCCACGGCCGCCCGGTCGTCCGGGTGGATGTGCGGATCGAGGTCGTCGAGCGGGACGGGTGACATCGTGCGGTCACGCTGGAAGAGCTCGTAGACGTGGTCGGTCCAGCGCACGGCCCCGGTGCGGACGTCCTCCTGCCAGCCGCCGAACCGGCCGAGGCGTTGCAGGTGGCCGGCCAGGGAACCGCCCGCGCCACCGCCGCCGACCGGCCGCCAACTGATCACGACTCCGTCGAGGAAGGGGGCGATGCGGACGTCGAGCTCCTCGGCGACGAGCACGTCGTCGACCAGGACGAGCAGGGCGATGCCGTCGGCCTGGTACTGCTCGCCGGTACGCACGACCGCCACGGCCCGCTCGAGCAGGCCGGCGTCGGCGGCCATGAGCGGGTAGAGGTCGAGCAGGCGCCGGCCACGCAGCTGGGCCGGGTGCCTGCCGGCCGGGTCGACGAAGCCCTCGTTCACGTGGTCGACGTGGAAGTCGAGGATCTCGCCGTCCTCGGCGCGCACCGCGTGGGCCAGCAGCACCGACCCGGCGACGGCGTCGAGGAGGGCGGGCAGCCAGGCCGTTCGCCCGCCGAGGGTCTGTGGCTGCGCCGAGCGGGTGTCGGCGGAGAATCCGCCCGGGTGCAGGCCGCGCAGGCACAGGCCCGCGAGCGCGACGAGCTCGCGTCGGAGCCCGGCGGTGAACTCCGCGAGCGGGGCGGGCCAGCAGATCTCCATGGCGCCCACGACGGCGCCTGCCTGCAGGAACGGCAGCGCCGCCCGCGCCCCGAGCCAGGGACCCACCCGCGGCACCGAGCCGACGCCCGCCCGGCCACCCGCCGGGACGTCGGACGGGACATCCGTCGGGACGTCGGTCGGATCGTTCGCCTCGGGCGGTGAGCCCTCGGGCCACCACTGCGGCGTGGCGCCGCGGGCCGCGCGCATCGCCACGCAGTCCAGCTGCGGCGGGATGCGTTGCCACCGGCTCGCCTCGAGCGGCCCCAGGCCGGTCTCGCCCACCAGGGTGAGCGCGCCATCGGATTCCAGCATCCAGAAGGCCACGGCGACGGCACCCTGATGGGCCAGGACCTCGGTGAACACGGCCTCGGCGACCGGGCAGCCATCGGTGGCGTGGCTGACCGCGGCCTCGGCCAGCCACAGGCGGCGCCGGGCGCCGTCGTCGAGCGGGGGTCGATGGAGTGTTCTGGTGGTCCCGCCGAGCACCTCGGCGGCGAACTCGTCCGGGGTGACCCCGGAGGCGGATGCGAGACGGCGCAGCTGGTCACCGGCCTCGGTGACCGAGCAGCGCAGCCGTTCGGCCAGGACCCCGACGGCCATGTCGATCAGAGCGTCGGCGGCGGACCGCGCCCGGAGCTCCGCCAGCTCCCGCTGCTGACGGGCGATCACATGGAGTAGCCCCGTCGCGGTGTGGTCGCGGGGGCCGGCGCTACTCTGCGACGCCCGGGACACACCTCTCCTCGTCCGCTCCGGGTAGTGGGGTTTCGGGGAGTGGCGGTCCGACCAGGCAGCGGTATGTGACCGAGAAGTGAGACTTAATCCGTCTACTCTACTGCGGGACATCCGCGAGGATCGGGACATCTCTCATGCCGCTTCTCGCGCCGCTTGGCACAGCGGCCGCACGACCGGGCTGGAGGACGACACGGTGACTGAGGTAACGGCGCGTAACCAGACCCCGGCCCAGCTGGACGACCCGGCGCTGCGTCAGTTGCTCGCCGGTCTCACCGCCGTGCGGGGTGGGGATTTCGGAACCCGGCTGCCGCGCGTCGGCGACGAGCTGATGGACGAGATCGCCACCGTCTTCAACGGGATGATCGACCAGCTCGCGCTGTTCACCTCCGAGGTGACGCGGGTGGCCCGGGAGGTCGGCACCGAGGGAAAGCTCGGCGGGCAGGCCGAGGTGCCGGGCGTCTCGGGCTCCTGGAAGGACCTCACCGACAACGTCAACGCGATGGCCGGAAACCTGACCGGCCAGGTCCGTGACATCGCGCAGGTCGCGACGGCGGTCGCGGAGGGCGACCTCTCCCAGAAGATCACCGTGCAGGCCCGGGGCGAGATCCTGGAGCTCAAGAACACCATCAACACGATGGTCGATCAGCTTTCGGGTTTCGCGGACGAGGTGAC
>NZ_CASGGV010000332.1:0-176706 GCF_949319125.1 Frankia sp. Hr75.2
GCGAGGGAGGCCCCCGATACCGAGCGCGACATCCAGCGCGATGGATCCGGTCGGGATGGCCTGGATCGGCGGGCGGGTGTCGTCACCCAGCCGCATGACCGAGCCCTTGCCGAACTGCTTGTCGATCTGCGCAAGAGCGTTCTCCAACGCCTTGTCGCGGTCGGGTCCTGCCATTGGAGTTACTCCTGGCTGAGGTCGTCGAGTCTTGGCCACGAGCCGACGCTAGGGGGTGGGTCCGACAGTTTCGATAGCCGGGTGGCCTCTGTGGACAACTGAGCGCATGTGGACAACACTAGCCGAACATCCGTTCGAAGCCACAGTGACACGCCGGTGCCCACCCGAACGGGTGGTTCCGGCACGCCGCGCGCATACCCCTGACACCACGGGTGGCCGCTCGGCCCCGCGCCGCGCCGTCCGGCGCCGACCGTCACCGCCCGAACGAGCCGGTCGACGAACGAGCCGGTCGACGACCTGCCGACGCCAACCTGGCGGCGGCGCGGGCCGCCGCGTCAGCGATCGCGGGCCGGCACGTTGAACTCGTCGCAGACGGCGCGCCACACCTGCTTGAGGTCGTCGCCCCGGCCCAGCGCCCGTTCGACGGTCGCCCCGCCCAGCCCGGAGATCACATGGTCGCGTGCCAGTGAGTCCGCGTACGCCGCGCCGAACTGCTTGTTCATGTTCGCCCAGAACTCGGTCAGTCGCACGGGACCAGTGTGCACGGGCCTCCCGCCCGGCCTCCCGGCGCGGGACGCACCGGTGCCGGTCACGGCCACCAGGCGCCGGGCGCCCCACGACGCCCCGCCACCGTGATGCCGGGCGCAGGCACCGTCACGCCGGGCGCGGGCACGCGACGTCCCACGGGAACCGCGGAGCGGGCAAGTTCTGTCGGTGGGCCGAGTTGTGTCGGGGGTAGGACGCAGACTGGTGCACGTGACCGCATCGGACCCACTCGCCGCCTTCTCGGCCCCGACCAGGGAATGGTTCGCGTCCTCCTTCGCGGCGCCGACTCCGGCCCAGGCCGGCGCGTGGGCAGCCGTCGCCGGTGGGGAAAGCGCCCTGGTCGTCGCTCCGACCGGGTCGGGCAAGACACTCGCCGCCTTCCTCTGGTCGCTGGACTCGTTGGCCCGCTCGGCGCCGCCGGCCGATCCGGCCCGCCGCTGCCGGGTGCTCTACGTCAGCCCGCTCAAGGCGCTGGCGGTCGACGTGGAGCGCAACCTGCGCGCGCCACTCACCGGCATCCGGGCCGCCGCCACCCGGCTCGGCCTGCCCGTGCCGGACGTGTCCGTGGGTGTCCGCTCCGGTGACACCCCGGCGGCCGAGCGCCGGGCGTTCGGCCGCACCCCGCCGGACATTTTGATCACCACGCCGGAGTCGCTGTTCCTGATCCTCACCAGCGCCGCGCGGGAGGCGCTGCGCGGCGTGGAGACGGTGATCGTGGACGAGGTGCACGCGGTGGCGGGCACCAAGCGCGGCGCCCACCTCGCGCTCAGCCTCGAGCGCCTCGACGACCTGTTGGACGTCCCCGCCCAGCGGGTCGGCCTGTCCGCGACGGTGCGCCCGGTCGACGAGGTGGCCCGGTTCCTCGGCGGGCCGCGGCCGGTCACCGTGGTGCGCCCGCCGGCGGCGAAGACCCTCCATATAGACGTCGTGGTCCCGGTCGAGGACATGGCGAACCTCGGCGAGGTGGCCGGCGCGGTCCCGGAGGGCTCCGCCGCCGGGGCGGCGCCGCGGGCGTCGATCTGGCCGGCGGTCGAGGAGAAGGTGCTCGACCTGATCCTCGGCCACTCCTCGACGATCGTGTTCGCGAACTCCCGGCGGCTGGCGGAGCGGCTGTGCGCGCGGCTGAACGAGTTGTACGCCGACCGTCTCGCCACCGCGGACGCCACGGGCGCCACGGGCGACCCCGATGGTCGGGAGACCGGCGGCTGGGAGTCCGACGGGTGGGAGAGCGGCGAGCGCGCCGGCCCCGCGGGCTCCCGCGCCCCCGCGGAGATCATGGGGGTCGCCGGTTCGGCCGTGTCGCCGGCCGGGGTCGAGGTGGCGCGGGCGCACCACGGCAGCGTCAGCCGTGAGCAGCGCATGCTGATCGAGGAGGACCTCAAGGCCGGGCGGCTGCCCGCGGTGGTCGCCACGTCCAGCCTCGAGCTGGGTATCGACATGGGCGCGGTCGATCTGGTCGTGCAGATCGAGTCGCCGCCCAGCGTGGCGGCCGGCATGCAGCGGATCGGCCGGGCCGGCCACCAGGTCGGCGCGGCCAGCCGGGGGGTGGTGCTGCCCAAGCACCGCTCCGACCTGCTGGAGTGCGCGGTCGTGGCCGAGCGGATGAGCGACGGGCGCATCGAGGCCGTGCGCTACCCGCGCAACCCGCTCGACGTGCTGGCCCAGCAGATCGTCGCGATGGTGGCGGTCGAGGACCGCGAGGTGGACGAGCTGGGCGCGCTGGTCCGCCGCGCGGCGTCGTTCGCCACCCTGCCCGCCTCCGCCTACGAGGCCGTGCTGGACATGCTGGCCGGGCGCTATCCGTCCGACGACTTCGCCGAGCTGCGCCCGCGCATCACCTGGGACCGGGCGACCGGGGTCCTCGCGGGCCGGCCGGGCGCCCAGCGGCTCGCCGTGACCAGCGGCGGGACGATCCCCGACCGCGGCATGTTCGGGGTCTTCCTCGTCGGTGAGAAGGCCAGCCGCGTCGGCGAGCTCGACGAGGAGATGGTCTACGAGTCCCGGGTCGGCGACGTCGTCCTGCTCGGCTCGTCGAGCTGGCGGATCGAGGAGATCACCCCCGACCGGGTGTTGGTGACCCCGGCGCCGGGCCGGCCCGGTCGGCTGCCGTTCTGGCACGGTGACGCGCCGGGCCGGCCTGCCGAGCTCGGCCGCGCGCTCGGCTCGTTCCTGCGGGAGCTGTCCGCGGCGAGCCCGCGGGACGCCGCCGACCGGGTGCGGGCCGCCGGGCTGGACACCTGGGCGACCGCGAACCTGCTGACCTACCTGGACGAACAGCGCGCCGCCGCCGGGCATCTCTCCGACGACCGTCGCATCGTCGTGGAGCGGTTCCGCGACGAGCTGGGCGACTGGCGCCTGGCCGTCCACTCGCCGTTCGGCGCGCCGGTGAACGCCCCCTGGGCGCTGGCGATCGGCGCCCGGCTGCGGGAGCGCTACGGCGCGGAGGTCCAGATCATGCACACCGACGACGGCATCGTCGCCCGCGTGCCCGACGCCGCCGAGCCCCCCGAGGCCGAGCTGGTCGTCTTCGAGCCCGAGGAGACCGAGGCGCTCGTCCGTGCCGAGGTGGGCGGCAGCGCCCTGTTCGCGAGCCGGTTCCGTGAGTGCGCGAGCCGCTCGCTGCTGCTGCCCCGCCGTACTCCCGGGCGGCGCACGCCGCTGTGGCAGCAGCGCCAGCGCAGCGCGCACCTGCTGTCGGTCGCCTCGACCTTCGGCGACTTCCCGGTCGTGCTCGAGACGATGCGCGAATGCCTGCAGGACGTCTACGACGTCCCGGCCCTGGTGGGCCTGATGCGCGACATCGGCGCCCGCTCGCTGCGGGTGGTCGAGGTCGAGACGCCGTCCCCGTCCCCGTTCGCCTCGTCGCTGCTGTTCGGCTATGTCGCCGCGTTCATGTACGACGGCGACGCGCCGCTGGCCGAACGGCGCGCCCAGGTCCTCTCCCTGGACAGCTCGCTCCTCGCCGAGCTGCTCGGTGAGGCCGAGCTGCGCGAGCTCATCGATCCCGGGGCGCTGGAGCGGATCACCGCCGAGCTCCAGCGGCTGGTGCCCGACCGGCACGCCCACGACGTCGAGTCCACCGCCGACCTGCTGCGCGCCCTCGGCGACCTGACGGACGAGGAGGCCGGGGCGCGGGGGGTGGCGCCGTCCTGGCTGGCGGCGCTGGCGGACGCCGGGCGGGTGATCCGGGTGCGGATCGGCGGCGAGGCGCGCTGGGCCCCGGTCGAGGACGCCGGCCGCCTGCGCGACGCGCTCGGTGTTCCGCTGCCGGTGGGAGTGCCGGCGGCGTTCACCGAGCCGGTCCGCGATCCGCTCGGCGACCTGGTCTCCCGCTTCGCCCGCACCCACGGCCCGTTCGAGCCGGCCGCCGTCGCCGCCCGTTTCGGGCTCGGGGTGGCGGTGGTCGTCGGGGCCCTCGAGCGGCTCACCGCGACCGGGCGGCTGGTACGCGGCGAACTCCACCCCGACCGCGCGGGCGAGCAGTGGTGCGACGCGGGGGTGCTGCGCGCGCTGCGCCGCCGCAGCCTGGCGGCGCTACGCAAGGAGGTGGAGGCCGTCCCCACCCGGGCGATGGGCGCGTTCCTGCCCGCCTGGCAGTCGGTGACGACAGGCCGCGGGCACGGTGTGGACGGCGTGCTGCGCGCCGTGGAGCAGCTCCAGGGCGCCCCGGTGCCGGCGAGCGCGCTGGAGCAGCTCGTCCTGCCCGCCCGGGTCAGCGACTACTCATCGGCGATGCTGGACGAGCTGTGCGCGACCGGCGAGGTGCTGTGGGCCGGGGCCGGCGGCCTGCCCGGCAACGACGGTTGGGTCACCCTCGTGCTGGCCGACTCCGCCGGGGAGCTGCTGCCCCCGCCCGACCTGGACGCCGCCGGCGGCGACCTGCACCGCGCGATCCTCGACGCCCTCGCCGGCGACCAGGCGCTGTTCTTCCGGACCCTCTCCGACCGGGTCGGCGCGCTCGACGACACGGCCCTGGCGGACGCGCTGTGGGATCTGGTGTGGGCCGGTCTGGTCACCAACGACACCCTTGCCGCCCTGCGCGTCCAGCTCGGCGCCGGGCGTCCGGCGCATCCCGCGCATCCGGTGCCGCCGCGCCGGCGCTCGGCGCGCGGCCGGCCGGCGCGGTTCGGCCGGCCGACCATGCCGCGCCGGGCCGGCCCGCCCACCGTCGGCGGCCGGTGGTCGCTGCTGCCGGAGCGGGAACCCGACCCGACCCGACGGGCGCACGCGCTGGCCGAGTCCCTCCTGGACCGGCACGGCATCGTCACCCGCGGCGCGGTCACCGCCGAGCGCACGCCAGGCGGATTCGCGGCGGTGTACCGGGTGCTGTCGGCGTTCGAGGACGCCGGGCGGTGCCGCCGCGGCTACTTCGTCGAGTCGCTGGGGGCCGCGCAGTTCGCCGTCCCCGGCGCGGTCGACCGGCTCCGCGCGATCGCCGGGGCGCAGCGCGACGCCGCCGACCAGCCCGCCTGGTCCGCCCCCGACCTGGTCGCCTCTGGTCTCGGCGTCTCTGGCTTCAGCGCCTCCGGTCTCGGCGCCCAGAGCCTGGGCACCCCGGGTCTGGGGTCGGGCCATGCCGCGGCGGCGCGACTGGGCGGGGCCGCGGCGGCGGAGCGGTTCCCGGCCGCCGGGTCCGGGGGTCCGCCAGGCTACGGCGCCCGCCGCGGGGACACCGGCGCCGCAGCGGCGGTCGTGCTCGCGGCCAGTGACCCGGCGAATCCCTACGGTGCCGCGCTGCCGTGGCCCAAGCGCCCGGCAGCCGACGGCGAGGGCTCGGGCCACCGTCCGGGGCGCAAGGCCGGCGCGCTGGTCGTCCTGGTCGACGGCGAGCTCGTCCTCTACGTCGAACGAGGCGGCCGCACCCTGTTGTCGTGGTCGGACGCGCCGGGCCTGCTCGGCCCGGCGGTGGGTGCCCTGGCCGGGGCGGTCCGCGCCGGGTCCCTCGGCCGGCTGGCCGTGGAGAAGGCCGACGGCGCCGCGGTGGTCGGCAGCGGGCTCGGCGCGGCCCTGGAGTGGGCGGGGTTCCACCCGACCCCCCGCGGCCTACGGCTTCGGGGGTGACCACGGCGCGGGAGGAGCCCGGCCGCGTACCCACCCCGTGGGACCCGAGCCTGCGCGGCCTGACGATCGGCCTCGTCAGCACCGTCACACTGATCGCCTTCGAGGCGATGGCGGTCGTCACCGTGCTGCCGGAGGTCGCCGCCGACCTGTCCGGACTGTCCCTGTACGGCTGGACGACCAGCGGGTTCTTCCTCGGTCTGCTCGTCGGGGTGGTGATCGCCGGGGCGGAGACGGACCGCGTCGGCGCGGTGCGCCCGTTCACCGTCGGGCTGTCGCTGTTCGCCGCCGGCTTAGCCGTGGCCGCCCTCGCGCCGACCATGGAGATCCTGGTGGCCGGCCGCATCCTGCAGGGCCTCGGCGGCGGCGCGGTACCCGCCGTGCTGTACGCGACGATCGGGCGTGCCTACCCGGAGTCGCAGCGGCCCAGGATGTTCGCGGTGACGTCCACCGCCTGGGTGGTGCCCGGGCTGGTCGGGCCGGTGACCTCGGCGCTCGTCGCCGAGCACGCCGGCTGGCGGTGGGTCTTCGGCGGGCTGCTCCCGCTGGTGCTGGCGGCCGGGGCGATCACGGTCCGCGCGCTGGGCGGGCTGGGGCCGCCGCCGACCGCGCCCACCGGCGGGGCGGCGCGGCGTTTCGTCGCCGCGATCAGGGTGAGCGTCGGTGCCGGCCTCATCCTGGCCGGGCTGACGAGCCGGTCGCCGCTGGGGATCGCGCCGGTTCTCGCCGGGGGGCTGCTCGCCTACCGGCCGCTGCGCGTCCTGCTCCCGGAGGGAACGCTGCGCGCACGTCCCGGCATCGCGGCGGCGGTGGCCGCCCGCGGGCTGCTGACCTTCGCCTTCTTCGGCGCCGACACCTTCGTCCCGCTGGCCGTCACGGCGGCGCGCGGGCAGTCCACGACGGTCGCCGGCACCGCGGTCACCGTCGCGACCGTGACCTGGACAACAGGCTCCTGGACGCAGGCGCGGCTGGCCGGGCGCTACCCGGGGCGGGAGCTGATCCGCTCCGGCCTGCTCCTGGTGGCGGCCGGCACGGCGGGCTTCGCCCTGGTCCTGGTGGACGGCGTACCGCTGGCGGTGCCGATCGCCTGCTGGGGGCTCGCCGGGCTCGGGATGGGCCTGGCGTATTCGCCGGTGGTGAGCCTGGTCCTCGCCGAGACGCCGCCGGAGCGGCACGGCACGGCGTCCAGCTCGGTGACCCTCTCGGACAACCTCGGAACGGCGTTCGGGACAGGTCTTGGCGGAGTGGCCGTCGCGGCCAGCGAAGCCTCCACCGGGACACCCTCAGCCGGGCTGGGTGTGGTCTTCGCCCTGACCGCGGTCGTCGCCGTGCTGGGCGCCACCGTCATCCGCCGGGCTCCGTCCAGGACGTTCCCCACTGTGTCCTGACGATCTGTGTCCTGACGATCCGCGTCCGGACTGGCCGTGCTCTGACTGCACCCGTGCACGGACACGGACCGCGTCCTGGCAGGTCGACAGGGCCGGGTCGTGGGCACCATGGGGATGTGCCCGAAGGTGACACGGTCTGGCTGGCGGCGTGGCAGATGGATACCGCGCTCGCCGGCCGGGTGCTGCTGCGCTCGGACTTCCGGGTGCCGTCGCTGGCGACCGCCGACCTGAGCGGGCGGCGGATCATCACCGTCCGCCCACGCGGCAAGCACCTCCTGACCCGAGTCGAGGGCGGCCTCACCCTGCACACCCACTTCCGGGTGGAGGGATCGTGGCACCTCTACCGGCCCGGCTCGCGCTGGTCCGGGGGCCGGCCTGGCAGGTCCGGGTGGTGCTGGTCACCGCGGAGCAGGTGGCCGTCGGCTACCGGCTGCCGGTCGTCGAGATCCTGCCGACCGCGCAGGAGAACCGGGTCGTCGGGCACCTGGCCCGGACGTCCTCGGCGACGACTGGGACCTCGACCGCGCCGTCGCCAACCTGCGCGCCGAGCCGACCCGGGAGATCGGCTCAGCGCTGCTCGACCAACGGCTGCTGGCCGGTCTGGGCAACATCTGGCGGACGGAGGCGTGCTTCCTCGCCGGAGTGAGCCCGTGGACCCCGGCCGGCGAGGTGAACGATCTTGAAGGACTGGTCCGCCGCGCCCAGGCGATGATCAGGGCCGGGGCACGGGGCGGGCACCAGGTGACTACCGGGTCCGCCCGCCCGGGCGAACAGCATTGGGTGTATGGGCGCGCAGGCAGGCCCTGTCGGCGCTGCGGCACGCTCGTCCGCCGTCAGGAGCAGCGGACGGTCACCCAGAGTTCGCCCGGGCGCGGATCGCCGGCGCGCGCCGCCGGGCCCCGTGATCAGGGGTCCCACAGCCGTGCCCGGCGTGACCACGACCGGCGCGTGGGCGGCCGGCGTGACGGTGGCCGGCTCGCACGCGACGTCGGCGGGTCCGTCGACATCAAGGTTCAGAACGGTGCAGTTCCGGACGGTGCAGTTCCGGACGGTGCGGTCCAGGACGGTGCGGTCCAGGACGGTCGGGTCACCGCGTGGTGCCCGACCTGCCAGCCCGGCCCCGTCCCGGGGGCCGCGGCCGGCCGGTGGGACGTCGGCCCCCGCCGCCGGGACGTCACACCCGGCTGGCCGCCAGCAGGCGGGCACGACCCCGGGTGAACGCGCCTTCGGCGGCCTTCACGCTGATGGACAGGTCGTCGGCGGCCTGTCGCGTGGTCCGGCCGGCGGCGCGGGCCATCATGATCTGCCGCTCGCGGCCGCGCAGGCGACGGGTCTGGTCGAGCAACCAGAGCGCCTCCGCACGGTCGCAGGTCGAGTCCTCGGGGCCGGGGTCACTGGGCGCCGCGACGCTGCGGGCCATCGCACGGTCCGCGCGCATCCGCGCACGGTGATGATCAACGCACAGCCGGAGCACGGTTGTGGTCAGGAACTGACCGACTCGGTGGCTGTCGAGGTTACGGAACCCCGCCGCGCGCACGAGTGCCTCCTGCGCGCAGTCCTCCGCGTCGGCGGTGCTGGGCAGCCGCCTGCGCGCAATGTGCACCAGTCGTTCGCGGTGCGGCAGGACGAGCGACCACCGGTCACCGCTGAACGGTTGGTCGACGGCAGCGAGAGGTGCCGCCTGAGGTGCCTGCCGGGCCGGCTGCGAGGTCGGGGACTCGTTCTCTTCCCCAATAATTAGCGTCATGGCACTTCCACCTGCCTGGCTGCGTCATGCCATCCGGACGTCCGGGACCGCCGGTCTGGCTATCGCACGGCGGCGATGAAAACGTGGACGACGCTCCCCTCGTCACCCGACGCCACAATCGCCGATCGGACATGTGGGACATTAAGGCAATCGCAGCGTGCGCGCCATAACCCCCGTCACATATTCAAACCCATCTCCCACCCCAAGGTGCTAACCCGGGTGTACACCGGGTCGAATGGGAAGGTAAATCTGCATAGTCACTGTGCACTTAAGCGGATGACCTTTATCTGACCCGGTCGGCGGAAAGTCGCTGCGGGGCAGGCACAACGGCCGGTCGGCACCCGGCCGAATGGCATGCCGACCCCGCCCGGACGTTAACCCGATGTGACACCTAAGAAGATCGTGCCGGTTCAGGTCGGGCGGCCTCGCCCGGTGGTTCCCATCAGTTCGGATAGCCCATCGGCGTAGGCGCGCAGCCGCTCGACGTCCTCGGTGAGCCGGTGCAGCTCGGCCGCGGGCGCCGCGACGGTCCCGACGATCTCGGTCGCGGCGGCCAGCAGGCCGTCCAGCGCGTCGGCGGCGCGGTTCATGCCGTCGAGCAGCTGGGCCGAGGTGGCCAGGATGTTCGCGCGCCGCACAGGATCCGCCACTGCCCGCGCCGCGGACTCGCAGGCCAGGACCTGCCCGGCACTCACCCGCAGGCCGTCCACCAGCCGAACGGCGCCCGCCACCGCCGTGCGCACCGGGGCCGCGGGCGGGCGGTCCTCCACCGACCGGGCGAGCGCGACGAGCGCGGCCAGCCCCGCCTCCCCCCGGCGCAGCGGACGCGCGGCCGCCGAGCGGCGCAGCGCCACCGCCCCCGGCGCGGGGACGGCCGGCATGGGAAGCGCGTCGTCCCTGTCGCGGAATGCCCGCAGCTCCCGATAGGACAGGCCTGCCCGGACGAGCGCCGCTCCCCCGAAGACGAACCATCCCCATGCGTGGTCGATGAAGGCCGCCGCAGGTGACGCGGCGGCGGCGGCCGTCCAGGCCTGCGCGGAAAAGGTGGCGCGTCGCCGCGCGCGCCGGGTGGCGCGCCCGAAACGGCGCTCCGACCTTTCCAGCGACCGGCGTTCGACGTCAGCCCTGATCCAGTCGGGCAACGCCGGTGTGACCGCCGCGGCGAGTTCCGTGGCGCGGATCCGATAACCCTCGAGCGCGACCCTGTCGACCGAATCAGCGAAGTGAAAAGAATTTCTTCCTTTACGCTGCCAATGCGACTGGTTCCCGCGCACACTTTGACCGGAATCACCGTTCGTAACCGGAGTCCCGGGAAATACGGATGGTTCCGGGCCGGCCTGCCAGCCCGTCGGCACGGCCGAACCCGTCGGCACGGCAGGGCCCGGCGGCACACCGCCTGAGGGGTCCACGGCGGTGGGGTCGGCGCCCGCGTCGGTCATCGACAGCCTCCCGCAGTCACCACGGCCCAACGGTCATCATCACCGGCTCAGGCCGGCGGAGCCTCCTGGGTACCGGACGCGGGCGGTGTGCCGCCGCCCTGCGACGGCGCGGAGTCGCCCGCTGCCTTACCCAACGACAGACGCTCGTCGCCGGTGCCACCCGGCACCCGGCCGGCGGAGATGCCCGGTGTGGGCGGCATGGGCGGCATCGCGGGCCGGCCCGTCTGCCCGGGCGCGCCGGCCCCGCGGCCGCCGGCCATGCTTCCCCGCAGCTCGGCGAGGCGCCCGGCGGCCTGCGCGTCCATGGTCGCGCGCCGCACCTCGAGCATCCTGGCCTCCATGCCCTGCGAGGCGAGCTCCTGGCGGCCGAGCGCCACGGCGTAGCGCTTCTCGACCTTGTCCCGCACCTCCGCCAGCGTCGGCGTGTCACCGGCCGGGGGCAGCGATGACATCCCCTCCATCGCCTTGCTCATCTGCTCGTGCATGGCGGCGTGCTCGATCTGGGTGAGCAGGCGGGTCCGCTCGGCGAGCTGGCGGTGCATGCGGGCGGTGTTGTCCTCGACCGCCACGCGGGCCTGCGCGGCCGACGCCGCGGCCTGCTCGTGGAGGACCTTCAGATCCTCCAGCGCCGTCTCGGAGGCGATCAGCTTGCTGGCGAACGCCTGCGCGGTCTGCTCGTACTGGACCGCCGTGGCCAGATCGCCCGCGGCGCGGGCATTGTCCGCGAGCATCAGGGCGGAGCGGGCCGACTCGGTGAGGTTGGTGACCTCCTCGACCTGGCGGGCCATCTTCATCTCGATCTCACGCTGGTTCCCCACGACGAGCGCGGCCTGCGAGACGAGCTTCTCGTGCTGTTGGCGTGCCGCCTCGATGGCCTGGTCGATCTGGACCCGCGGATCCGCGCGGTTCTCCAGTTCGATCTCAGCCCGCTTTGACAGGTAGCGGAGGGCCTTGCGGACGACATTCGCCATACCTCGATCGTCCCACGGCGAGACCGATCTGGTGAGCCGCCAACGGCCTCGTTCCGCGCCCGGGCCGTGCCGAGAGCTGTCCGATTCCCGACGCCGCACCCGATTCGCCCCGACTCCAGCCGGATGACCCGATCACCGCCGCCGGAACCACCCGGGACGACCCGGGACGGCCCGCCGCCCCGGCCCGCGCGGCGGCACACCGAGGCGACAGTCCGGAGCATGGCCGGGCCGGGTCGAGGCGGGCCGGGGTACCTAGACCATCGCCTGGAACATCCAGTGCTGTTCCTCGAGGTCGCGGACCACATCGATGAACAGGTCCTGGGTCACCGGATCCGGCTGGGCGGTGAGGTCCATCCGGGTGCGCATCCTGGTGATCATCCCGGCGAGGACGTCCGTGATCAGCCGGATCGCCTTCTCGTCACCGATGTAGCCGGGCTCGACGCCGTGCAGGTGACTGCTGCGGGCCACGGTGCTGGCCTGGCCGTCGGGGTTCACCCCGATCGCCGCGGCGCGTTCGGCACACATGTCGGTGTAGCGCCGGGCCAGGTCGACCACGGCGTCGAGCTGGCGGTGCACCGTGCGGAAGTTGCGGCCGATCACGTTCCAGTGGAGCTGCTTGCCCAACAGCGACAGATCGACCAGGTCGACGACGGCGCCCTGGAGAGCCTCGCCGGTGACCGTGCGCGCCTCGTCTGACAGCGGACTGCGGATGGCGCTCATGATGATCCTCTCTCTGGAGCTCGGGCACGTCCGCGAAAGGCGTGCCCGCAGAGAAGATCCGTACGCCGGTCAGGCTCAGCCCGCGTGGCAGAACCGACCGACCTCAGGCGACCGAACTCAGGCGACCCGGCTCAGGCGGCGCGGTCGACCACCGCCGGGCGGGCCGGCACGACCACGGCGGACGGGCCACCGACCGGTGTCGGCGCGCTCGCTGCCAGCTCGGCGAGCTCCAGGTCGTCACTGACCTCGCGAAGAAGGTCCGCCAGCCGTACTCCCAACGCGTCACAGATGGACGCGAGCAGTTCCGAGCTCGCCTCCTTCTGGCCGCGTTCGACCTCCGAGAGGTAGCCGAGCGACACTCTCGCCGCCGACGACACCTCCCGCAGTGTCCGGTGCTGATCCTGTCGGCGGCGGCGCAACGCCTCGCCGATCACGCGTCGGAGCAGGACCATCGAGCCTCCTCCTTCGTCCACGGGCTGCGTTCACCGTATACCCGCCGGGCGCCCCTCCGGGGCATCGTTGATAGGACTGTAACGCTGTAAGCACCCCCAAACGGGGATCGGCGCCACCACCCGGCCGATCGGTCGCCGTCCGCCCCACCATCGGGCGGCCGGCGGCGGAGGTCAGTGCGCCCGGGCCTGCTCCGGCAGCCTCGAGCCGCTGGCGCCCGGGCGGCCCTCCAGGGCACGGCGCAGCACGTCCAGGGCCTGCACGACGGCGAACTCGCGGACCCGCGGCCGGTCACCGGGCAACCGCAGCGAGCGGGACGTCGAACCGTCCGGACCGGCCAGCCCCACGTGCAGGGTGCCGACCGGCTTGCCCTCCTGCTCCTCCGGGCCGGCGACGCCGGTGGTGGCGAGCCCGTAGGTGGCTCCGAGCAGGTCACGGGCCCCGGCCGCCATCGCCTCGGCCGTCGCGGACGAGACCGCACCCTCGGTCGCGAGGACGTCCCGGTCGACGTTGAGCACGCTCCCCTTCACCTCGGTGGCGTACGAGACGACCCCGCCGCGGAACACGGAGCTGGCGCCGGGGACGTCCGTCAGCCGGCCCGCCAGCAGCCCGCCGGTGAGCGACTCCGCGACGGCGAGCGTCGCTCCCTCGGCCCGCAGCAGCTCCAGTACGACGCCCTCCAGCGACTCGTCGTCCCCGCCGTAGACGCCGGCGCCGAGCGCCGCGCGTGCCGCCTGCTCGACCGGGGCGATCAGCGTCTCCGCGGCCGCCCGGTCGGCGGCCCGGGCGGTGATCCGCACCCGGGTCTGGCCGCCGCTGGCGAGGAACGCGATGCGCGGGTTCCCGATCGGCTCGAGCCGCGCGACCTCGTCCGCGAGCGCCTCGGCGACCATCGACTCCCACATGCCCGCCGTGCGCAGCACCCGGTGCACGACCACCGCGGGCTGACCGGCCCGGCGCAGGATGTCCGGCAGCACGCTGCGGGTGAACATGTCGTGCATCTCGAACGGGACGCCGGGCATGGCGTAGACGACACCGGAGCCGATCTCCATGCGGACGCCGGGCGCGGTGCCCGGGCCGTTGGGCAGGGGCTGCGCGCCGACGGGCAGGTCGGCCTGCCGGAAGTTCATCTCCGGGACCCCACGGCCCCCCGTGCCCGAACGCGATCGCCCCAGTTCCTCGAAGCGGCGGCGCAGGATGGCCTCCTCGGCCTCGTCCCGGCGCAGGCCCACGCCGGCGGCCAGGGCGATCCCCTCGCGGGTCAGGTCGTCCTGGGTCGGGCCGAGCCCGCCCGTCATGATCACGGCGTCGGCGCGTCCCAGCGCGACACCGATAGCGGTCGCGATGTCCGAGATCAGGTCACCGACCACGGTGGACGTCGCCACCTCGACCCCGACGTCGGCGAGCTGGCGTCCCAGCCAGGCCGCGTTGCCGTTAACGATGTCCCCGTAGAGGAGCTCGTCCCCCACCGCCAGCAGCTCAGCGCGCATCGATCTCTCCTCTTCCGGGTCTTCCGGGCCCGGTCACGGCCCCCTGGTCCTCACCCACAGCCGGCTCGCCCAGGTTTGGCACGTCGGGAGTCGGCACGTCGGGAGCGCCGCCCGGCCGGGCCGCCGCGGTGGCCCGGCGGCGCAGCGCCAGCGCCCGGTAGACGTAGTCCGCCCCGGTCACCGCGGCGACGACGACACCGCAGGCGAGGATCACCGCCCGTCCCGTGGCCGCCACGCCCTCCAGCGGCAGGACGTAGAGCCCGAGCGAGATGTTGAGGAGCAGCGTCTTCGCCTTACCACCCCGGCTGGCCGCGATCACCCCGTACCGGATGACCCACAGCCGCAGCAGCGTCACGCCGATCTCGCGGACGGCGACCACGATGGTGACCACCCAGGGCAGTTCACCGAGGATCGACAGCGAGACCAGCGCGGCACCGGTAAGCGCCTTGTCCGCGATGGGATCCACCAGAATCCCGAAGTCGGTGACGAGGCCGCGGCGGCGGGCGATCGAGCCGTCGATCTGGTCGGTGATCGCGGCGACGGCGTAGGCGCCGAACGCCGCGTAGCGCCAGCCGTCGGTGTCCGGGCCGGCGAACAGGAAGGCCACAAAGACCGGCACCAGGGCCAGCCGGACGATCGTCAGGATGTTCGCGATGTTGAGGACCGGCGGCTTCGGCGCCACCAGGTCGCCGGTGCCGGTCACGCCACGCCCGAAGGGTGGCCCACCGCGTCCATCGGGCCGACCCCGTCCGGGATCGGCGGCAGCACGGAACCCGCCCCGGCCGACCCAGCGCTGGCCAGCCCGGCGCCGGCGCGGTCGAGCACGCCGGTGAACTCCGCGATCAGGTCGACGCCCTCGGCCGCCACGACCCGGGCCGCGACGAGGTCCCCGACGGACACACCGCCCGGTGGCCCGCCCGCGGGCAGGCGGACCGTGCAGGAGCCGTCGGCGTCGGCCTGCTGGTGCCCGGCGCAGCCGTACCCGAGACCGCCGGCCACCTCCTCGACGAGCACCTCGACGGTCGTGCCGATGCGGCGCTCGGCGCGGCCTGCGGTGAGCTGCTCGACGAGGTCGGTGACCTCGGCCCGCCGGCTCTCGATCTCCTCGGGGTCGACGTGGCCCGCCATCCCGGCGGCCTCCGTCCCCTCTTCGTCGGAGTAGCCGAACACCCCGACGGCGTCGAGGTCGGCGTGCTCGAGAAAATTCACCAGGATGTCGACGTCCTCGTCGGTCTCACCGGGGAAGCCGACGATCACGTTCGAGCGGGCGCCCAGGTCGGGGAGCAGCGCGCGGGCCCGCCGCAGCAGGTCCAGGAAGTCGGTCGAGCCGCCGAACCGGCGCATCCGCCGCAGCACCGCCGGGCTGGCGTGCTGGAACGACAGGTCAAGGTAGGGCGCCAGGCCCGGCGTCGTCAGCAGCACCTCGAGCAGGGACGGCCGCAGCTCGGCCGGCTGGAGATACACGGTGCGGACACGAACAATCCCCGGAACGGCGGCCAGCCGGGGCAGCAGCTTCTCGAGCGCCCGCAGATCGCCGAGATCCTTGCCGTAGGACGTCGAGTTCTCGCTGACCAGGACAAGCTCGCGGGCGCCCTGCCCGGCCAGCCACTCGGCCTCGGCCAGCACCTCCTCCGGCCGGCGGGACACGTGCGAGCCACGGAAGGACGGGATGGCGCAAAAGGCGCAACGGCGGTCGCAACCGCTCGACAGCTTCAGCGGCACGACCGGGCTGGAGGTGAGCCGCCGCCGGCCGGTACCGGCTGCGCCCTCCCCCGCCGGCTCCGCCCGGCCGGCCACGTCCGCCAGGTCCGCCAGGTCCGCCAGGTCCGTTGCCGGGCGGCTGTTCGCCGCCGGTCGGCCGTCCGGCGACGGAAGGACACGTCCACCACCGGGGAGCTGGATGTGACCGGGGATGTGCGGCGAGTGCGCCGCGCGGGAGGCGTCGCCCCGCTCCACCGGAGAGATCGGCAGCAGCGTGCGCCGGTCACGCGGGGTGTGCGAGGCCGGCGCCGAGCCGGCGAGCACCGCGTCGAGGTGCGCCGAGATCCGCGGATATGCGTCGAAGCCGAGGACGGCGTCCGCCTCGGGCAGCGTGTCGGCGAGCTCCCGGCCGTACCGCTCGGCCATGCAGCCCACGGCCACGACCGCGCGCGGCCCGCCCGACGCGGTCGCCTGCCCGGTGGTCGCGCCGCCGCCCGGCCCGTCATCGCCGGACTCACCGTCACCCGGCCCGTTGTCACCCGGCCCGCGCAGTGCGTCGGCGGCGAGCAGGGCGTCGATCGAGTCCTTCTTAGCCGCCTCGACGAAACCGCAGGTGTTGACCAGGACGGCGTCCGCGTCGGCGGCGTCGTCGACCAGGTCCCAGCCGTCGGCGGCGAGGCGGGCGGCGAGCTCCTCCGAATCCACCTCGTTACGGGAACACCCGAGCGTGACGAGAGCTACCCGGCGTGCAGGACGAGGAGACACGGACTCAGGCTACCGGGGCGCCCGCGGACAACGCGCCGACGGCCCCGGCCCGGCGTGGCCGACCCGAGCCCCGGGCCAGCCCGCCAAGCCCGACGTCAGCCGGTCGGCGGGGCCGTCATCGCCAGGCCGCCGGCCGCGAGGCCGCCCGTGCCCGGCCCGTCGACCGTGCAGCCGCCGCCGGTCGCGGCGAGCGCCAGCCGGATCGTCACGACCTCGCCCGGCCCGCCGGCCCGGTCCAGGCTCGTGCCGTTGCAGGAGAGGTCGACGGCGCCCGCGTTGCCCATCTTGATCTCCAGGGCGCCCTCGGAGGACACCTCACGGCTGTCGCCCCGCTGCAGGAGCTGCGCGAACAGCACCTTGTCGCTGTCGTCGCGGACCTCCAGCCAGCTCTGCGCGTCGCGGGCCTCCACCCGCACGTTCACCCCGGGGGGCGGCGGGGTGGTGGGCGCCGGGGCCGGGCCGGGGGGTGCCGTGGCGGCCGGGGCGCTCGGCGGCGCGCTCGGCCGGGGCGTGGCCGAGTCGTCCGAGTCGCCCCCGCCCGAGGGCAGCAGCAGCGCGACGAGCGCCAGCGCGCACACCACCACCAGCGAGATGATCATTGCCGGTGCCCAGCGGAAGCCGCCAAGGCCGCGGTTGCGCCCCGCGCCACCGTGCAGCGGGTCGAACTCCGGCGAGGCGACCACGACCGGGGACGGCACGTGCTCGTGCCCGGCGTCGTACACCGCCAGCAGGGGGCCGGGCTCGAGCCCGAGCGTCGTCGCGATGCTGCGCAGGTGCCCGCGCGCGTAGACGGAGCCGCCGCAGCCGGAGAAGTCGTCCTGCTCGATCCGCTCGATCAGCGAGGCGCGGATTCTCGTCCGGTCGCTCACGTCGTCGATCGTCAGGCCCGCGGCCCGGCGCGCCGCCGCGATGACCGAGCCCAGGGATTCCTGAGCCGCCCCACCCGGAGCCGACTTGTCCGGAGCCGACTTGTCCGGAGGCACCGGTTGCTGGGGCGCCGGGATCTGGACCGCGGGGCCCGGGGCCGCCGGCTTCGCGGTCACCGGTTCGAGAACCTCCGACCCGGGACTCGACGGCGCGGTGCCCGCCGACCCGGGACTCGCCGACCCGGGACTCGCCGACCCGGGACTCGCCGACCCGGGGGTCGCCGACCCGGGACTCGCCGGTTCGTCCGCTGACTGCATGAACGAACCTCCGCACCCGTTATGCCACTGGCGCCGCTGGCGTGCGCCAGCCGATATTACGGTCGCCGGCCGACCTCCGACAGCTGGCAACGGACCTATCCTGACTTTCTTATCCGCTGCGGAGTGTCGTGAGAAGTCCTTCCAGCTCGTCGGGCATCACGAGTACGTCGCGGGCCTTGGAGCCCTCGCTGGGCCCGACTATCCCGCGGCTTTCCATCAGGTCCATCAGGCGGCCGGCCTTCGCGAACCCGACCCGCAACTTGCGCTGCAGCATGGACGTCGACCCGAACTGGGTGCTCACCACCAGCTCGACGGCCTGGAGGAACAGCGCCATGTCGTCGCCGATCTCCTCGTCGATGTCCTTGCGCGCCTCGCCGCCGCCCTCGAAGACGTCGACCACGAAGGTGGGCTGCGCCTGCTCCTTGGTGTGGTCGACAATCGCGGAGATCTCGTCCTCGGAGACGAACGCACCCTGGATGCGGGCCGGCTTGCTCGCCCCCATCGGCAGGAACAGCGCGTCCCCGAGGCCGACGAGCTTCTCGGCGCCGGCCTGGTCCAGGATCGTCCGGCTGTCGGCCAGCGACGCCGTGGCGAAGGCCAGCCGGGACGGCACGTTCGCCTTGATCAGACCGGTGACGACGTCCACGGAGGGCCGCTGTGTCGCCAGCACCAGGTGGATCCCCACCGCCCGGGCCATGGCCGTGATCCGGCAGATCGCGTCCTCGACGTCGCGCGGGGCCACCATCATGAGGTCCGCCAGCTCGTCGACGATGGCAAGAATGTACGGATACGGGGTGTAGACCCGTTCCGAACCGGGCGGCGCGACGATCTCGCCCGCCCGCACCTTCCGGTTGAAGTCGTCGACATGGCGAACACCGCAGGCCGCGAGGTCCTCGTAGCGGTTCTCCATCTCCTTCACCACCCACTGCAGCGCGTCCGCCGCCTTCTTGGGATTGGTGATGATCGGCGTGATGAGATGGGGAATGCCCTGGTAGCTCGTCAGCTCGACCCGTTTCGGGTCGACGAGGACCATCCGGACCTGGTCCGGGGTGGCACGGGCCAGCACGCTGGTGATGAGCGTGTTGATGCAGGTCGACTTACCCGCACCAGTGGCGCCCGCGATGAGGATGTGCGGCATCTTCGCCAGGTTCGCCAGGACGTAGCCGCCCTCGATGTCCTTGCCGAGGGCCACGACCAGCGGGTGCGGGTTCCCGGTCGCCTCACCGCTGCGCAGGACGTCGCCCAGGGACACCAGCTCGCGGTCGGTGTTCGGGATCTCGATGCCCACCGCGCTCTTGCCCGGGATCGGGCTGATGATCCGCACGTCGGGGCTCTTGACCGCGTAGGCGATGTTCTTCCCGAGCTGGGTGATGCGCTCGACCTTCACCGCCGAGCCCAGCTCCACCTCGTACCGGGTCACCGTCGGCCCACGGGTGAACCCGGTGACCTTGGCATCCACCTTGAACTGCGTGAAGACGTCCGTCAGGGAGGCGATGACACCGTCGGTGGCCGCCGAGCGCACCTTCGGCGGGGTGCCGGAGCGCAGCAGCGTCGGCGACGGCAGCCGGTAGGCACCGTCCGTCGGCGGGACGAGGTACTCGATGTCATCCGGGCCGGGCGGCTGGGCCGGGGACGGGACGGACCGCGCGGCCGCGTCGCCCGCGGCGGCGCCCGCCCGGCCACGCGCCCGCCGCGAACCGGCGCCCGCGCCGCCCGCGCCGACAACCGGGGCGACGCCGTCCGCATCCTCCTCGCCATCGGTCAGCCCGGCGACGTCGGCGAACAGATCCGAGGGATCCATGGCCTCGGCGTCCGGCACCGCGGCCCGGCGGGACCGGCCCGGCCGGGAACGCCCGGTGCCGGCCGGCTCGTCCTGCGCGCCTGCCGGACCGGCGCCCGCCAGCTCGGCGTCGAGGTCGAAGACGCCCTCGGCGGACCGGGAGCGTCCGGCGCGACCGCGTCCGCGCCGGCCCCGCGGCGGCGCCTCGTCCTCGAGCAGCTCGTCGATGACACCCTTGGCGGCGTCACCGTCGGCGTCGAGATCGTCGTACTCGTCGTCAAACTCGTCGTAGGAATCGCCGGGCGCCCGGATCGGGACGGTGAGCCGGTCGGCGAGCTCACGCAGCTTCTCCGGCACCTGGCGGACCGGCGTCGCCGTCACCACCAGCAGCCCGAAGAAGGCGATGAGCAGCAGCAGCGGGACGGCCACGTAGGGGGTCACGGCGCTGGCCAGCGGCGCGCTCCCGAGCAGCCCGAGCATGCCGCCGCCGTCACGCAGCCTGCCTGTGCCGTCGGCGAAGTCCGGCAGGCCACGGCCGATGTGCAGCACGCCGAGGATCCCGACGGCGACCGCGGCCCAGCCGATCACGACCCGGCCACGGCTGTCCGGATCGGACGGCGAGCGCACCAGCCGCCAGGAGGCACCAAGGCAGAACAGCGGGACCGCCAGCGCGCCGACGCCGACGAACAGTTCCACCCCCGCGGCGACGAAGGCGCCGATCGGGCCCCCGGCCCCGCCCCACAACGCGGCACCGAGCAGGATCGCGGCGCCGAACGCCGCCAGGCCGAGCCCGTCCCGCCGGTGCCCGGAGTCGATGCGCAGATCCCGCGTCCCGCGGCCGAAACGGCGCAGCAGACCACCGAGCATGCCGGCGGCGGCCATCCAGCCGTGGTAGACAGCTTTGATCACCGCCTGGGCGATCAGCAGCTGGACGGGCGCCCGCGGCGCGGTCGTCCGCCGGCGGGTGCTCGCCCCACGGGCGGCACCGCCTCGGGTGGGCGACCCGGCGCGGCCCTTGGCCGGAGCCCGGCCGGTACCGCCGGAGCCGCCCGAGCCGCCGGATCGCGCCGTGGCCGTCCGCGGCTTGGGTTGCGCCTGCGTGCGCGCGTTGGACGTGCGTGTGGCCACGCGGAGAAGGTACCCGGGAAGTGACGCGAGTCGCTGCAACCCAGACTATCCGGGCGCGCCACATCTGTGGCCCCGGGCATCCTCCCCGCCCGGTCGGGCCATCCACCCGCCTCGGCTGAGCGCTGAGCTGACGAGAAGCCGTCAGATCAGTGTCGGCGGTACGCCAGCCGGGCCCGCGGGGCCCTTGGTCGACAGGATCCGCTGGGCCCGCCACGCGTCGACCAGCCCCGCGGACAGCAGAACGGCCAGTGTCAGAGCGATCTGGGTGACCCGCTGGTAGAAGCTCCAGTGGTCGACCCACGCCCTGAGCACCGGGAGCACGCAGAGGACTACGCCGCAGGCGAAGACCGCGGCCACCCAGCCCGGCCGCCGAACACCCGCGATCACGCCCAGCAGGCCGCCCGCGAGCAGCCCCTGCGGCACCGTCTCGGCGAGCGATCCGTAGAAGGAGCTGCTCCAGTAGCCCGTCGAGGACAGTCGCACCGTGCTGAGGAAGCCACCGCCGGGCGCCGTCCAGAATCCGAACTGGTAGCCGAAGGCGCCGAGGAGCGCGGCCCAGCCGAGGACGGCGCCCGTCGCCGCCACCAGGCCCCGGGGGCCCGCGCCCCGGCGACCGGGCGCGCGGGTGACCGCGGCCCCCGCCAGTGCCGGGACGGCCAGCACCGCCAGCACCAGAAGCAGCGACAGCGGTGGGCGCAGCAGGTCGGTGTGACGGCCGAGCGCGAGCACCGCCCCGGTGGCGGGATACGTCACCACGAGGGCCACCAGCATGATCCGTCGCCGGCCGGCGACGGCGGCGGCGAGCGCGACCAGCCAGGGCACGAAGACCAGCGGGCCGGTGGTGAGGAAGGGCCCGAGCCCCCGGTCCGTCCATGGGTGCGCGACGGTGGGCCAGGCCGCCAGGCGCTGATCCACGGCCGGCTGCCGCTCGGCCATCACCAGGCAGACCGCGCTGAGCCCCGCGCCGATGGCCAGTGCCAGCGCCGCGGTCGCGCCGCGTACGCCGGCCGGCAGAACGCCGACGCCGACAGCGCACCTGGTCGCCAGGCCGTGCACGACGAGGTCAACCGCCTCCGCCCTGCTCGGCCGGGTACGCCCGGCCGCCTCGGCGCCGTCGAGCAGCGTGCCGAGGAGCTCCTCGCCGCGGGCCTCCCGCCAGCGGCGCGGGTAGCAGAGCAGCAACCGGCGGTAGGCGGTCTCCGGACTGGACGGTTCGGCACCGGGTGGTTCGGCGTCGCCCTGGTGCGACCGCGGGTCAGGTTTCTCCACGCTCATCGTCCGCCGCGCCCTCAGCCGATCGCCGGCACGCTCGGGGGCGCCAGCCTGGTCACCCGTGCGAACGCCGTCGCCGGGCCCGTGGCGTGCCGGACGCGCAGGCGCAGCCTGCGGTCAGCCTCGGCGACGTTGGCCCGCAGCCGCTCGGTCTGCTCCGTGAGCACTCCCGCCCCGTCATCGGTCAGCGAGTAGTACCGCCGCAGCCGCCCGTTGACGACCTCCTCTCGCTCGACCCGCACGAGGCCCTCGCCGGCGAGGCGGTCCAGCGCGCCGTAGAGCGTGCCCGGCCGCATGGTCACCCGACCGCCCGAGATGTCCGTGACCTCGCGGATCACCGCGTACCCGTGGCGCGGACCGTCAGCCAGCGCGGCGAGCACCAGGAACGTCGGTTCCCGCATGTCCTCCATAGCCATACGCGCGAAGATATACCGTCGCACAGTATATATCGACCAATTGACCATCAGGACAAAGAACCGGCCCTGGACCATGGGGCTGGTCCAGGGCCGGGAGGACCTGCTCAGACCTCCAGGACGACCGGGAGGATCATCGGGCGGCGGCGGTAGCGGTCGTTGACCCAACGGCCCACCGTGCGCCGGACGAGCTGCTGCAGCGCGTTGGTGTCGGTCATGCCGGAGCGCATCGCGTCGGCGAGGGCGTCCGCGAGCTTGCCGCGGACCTCCTCGAACGCGGCCCGGGAGTCGGAGAACCCACGGGCGGAGAGATCCGGGCCGACGACGACCTTGCCGGCGGCGGCGTCCACCACGACCGTGATCGTGATGAAGCCCTCCTCGCCGAGAATCCGCCGGTCCTTCAGGCTCGACTCCCCGACGTCGCCGACGGCGAGCCCGTCGACGAAGACCATCCCGCAGGGCACCGCCCCGGTGATCTCCGCCTGGCCGTCGATGAGGTCGATGACCATGCCGTCCTCGGCGATGATGACCCGGTCCGGTGGGACGCCGGTGGCCTCCGCGAGCGCGCCGTGCGCACGCAGGTGCCGCCACTCACCGTGGACGGGCATCATGTTCGACGGCTTGGTCGCGTTGAGCACGTAGAGCAGCTCACCGGCCGGGGCGTGCCCGGAGGTGTGGACCATCGCCACGCCCTTGTGTACGACCCGGGCGCCCCACCTGGTCAGGCCGTTGATCACCCGGAACACGGCTGTCTCGTTGCCCGGGATCAGGCTGGAGGCCAGGACGACCGTGTCGCCCTCCTGGATCCGGATCGCGTGGTCCCGGTTGGCCATCCGGGACAGCGCGGACAACGGCTCGCCCTGCGACCCGGTCGAGACCAGGCAGATGTTGCGGTCGGGAAGCGAGTCGACGTCCCGGCTGTCGATCACCAGACCGGGCGGCACGCGCAGCAGGCCGAGATCACGGGCGACACCCATGTTGCGGACCATCGACCGGCCGATGAAGCAGACCGACCGGCCGTGCGACTCGGCGGCGTCGAGCACCTGCTGCACGCGGTGGACGTGGCTGGCGAAACACGCGACGACGATGCGCCTGTCCGCCTCGCGGAAGACCTTGTCGAGCACGGGGGCGATCGCGCGCTCCGAGGCGACGAAGCCGGGGACCTCGGCGTTGGTCGAGTCCGAGAGCAGCAGGTCGACGCCCTCGCGGCCGAGCCGGGCGAAGCCGCCCAGGTCGGTGAGCCGCCCGTCCAGCGGGAGCTGGTCCATCTTGAAGTCGCCGGTGTGCAGCACCAGGCCCGCGTCGGTGCGGATCGCGACCGCGACCGCGTCCGGGATGGAGTGGTTGACGGCGAGGAACTCGAGGTCGAAGGGACCGAACGAGTGCCTCTCCTCCTCGCGGATCTGCAGGGTCACCGGCTGGATGCGGTGTTCGGCGAGCTTGGCCACCATGAGCGCGAGCGTCAGCCGGGTGCCGACCAGGGGGATGTCACGCCGTTCGCGCAGCAGGTACGGGACGGCGCCGATGTGGTCCTCGTGCGCGTGCGTGAGGATGACCGCCTCGATGTCCTGCAGGCGGTCCCGGATTGCGGTGAAGTCCGGCAGGATGAGGTCGACGCCGGGCTGGTCGGTCTCGGGGAAGAGCACCCCGCAGTCGACGATGAGCAGCCGCCCGGCATGCTCGAACACGGTCATGTTGCGACCGATCTCACCGAGGCCGCCGAGCGGGATGATCCTCAGGCCGTCGGCACGCAGCGGCGGTGGGGGGCCCAGCTCCGGGTGCGGATGCATCATGAAGCCGCCGTCCCCGGGACGACCGCGGCGGCGCCCGGCCCCGCGGGCCCGGGCGGGGGCCCGGGATCGAGCACGGCCGAGGCCAGGTCGGCACGCAGCTGGGCTCGCTCGGCCTCCGTCGCGTCGACGAGCGGGGAGCGGACCGGCCCCGCGGGCAGGCCGGCCATGGCCAGCGCCGCCTTTGCCGTGATCACACCCTGAGTGCGGAAGATTCCCTGATATGCGGGCAGCAAGCCCTTGTGGAGCGCGATCGCCCGACCCACCTCACCGGCCCCGAAGGCCTCGATCATCGCCCGAATGGCGGGGCTGGCCACGTGACCGACGACACTGACCACACCGCACGCACCGACGGACAGAAGCGGAAGATTGAGCACGTCCGTGCCCGAGTAGTAGGCGAGGCCGGTGTTGGCCAGTACCCACGAAGACGCGGAGAGATCGTCCTTGGCGTCCTTGACCGCGACGATACGCGAGTGTTCGGCCAGCTTCAGGAGAGTCTCGGTCGCGACCGGTACACCGGACCTGCCGGGAATATCGTAGATCATCACAGGCAGGGATGTCGCGTCGGCAACTGCCCGGAAGTGCGCGAGCAGCCCGGCCTGCGGCGGCTTGTTGTAATACGGCGCGACCACGAGCAGGCCGTCGGCGCCCGCCTTCTCGGCCGCCTCGGCCAGCTCGACGGTGTGCCGGGTGTCGTTCGTGCCGACGCCGGCGATCACCTGGGCGCGGCTGCCGACCGCGTCACGGACGGCGCGCACCAGGATGTCCTTCTCGGCATCCGAGGTCGTGGGCGACTCGCCCGTGGTGCCGTTGATGACCAGCGCGTCATTACCGGCGTCGACGAGATGCCCCGCGAGTGCCGCGGCGCCGGGGACGTCCAGCCCGCCGTCCGCGGTGAACGGCGTGATCATCGCCGTGATCATCCGCCCGAACGGGGCCGGGGGCAATGCTGACATACCTGCCACGCTAGCGGGCACCTCCGACATCTCCTCCGACAGTCGCCAAGCGGCGCCAGTCGGCGGCCCCCCCACCGCGGGCGGGCGGCACCGACCGGACGGTCACGCCGGGTCGGCCGCCGCACCGGCGGGCCGGGGCAGGAACCAGGAACTACTTCTGAGCGGCTTTCATGACCCGGATGCCACCCTCGCCGCGCCCGGGGAGGCGGCGGGAGGATGGCTCGTAGACCCTCGACGGGCACCGGCGACCATGTTTCGGTCGAGCCGCATCCACAGCTCACGACGACCGAGACGGACGAACGACAGCGGGCCGCCCACGCGAGCCGCGCCACAGGCGGCCGCGCCACCCGTGACGCCCGCGCCGTAGTTCTTCGGCATACCCACCGCCCCGTCTCGCACGACAGTGTGTTCAGGGTACCGCCACAGCCGGTGCGGCGGTCGCCGTTCACCGGCGCGGACCAGCTCCTCCCACCTGCCACGTGCCCGGCTGGTCCGTCGCGGCCACCAATGCGGACAAGCTCACCGAACGCCCCGGTGGCACGGCCGGGGCCAGCGTCCCTAGCTGGGACGACACTCCCGGAACCGACATGATCGACCCGCCCGGGTCCGCCGGCGGGGTGTGCCAGCCCAGGGCACGCAGCCCCGAAAGCACGGCCAGCGCCACCAGCAGCGCGAGCAGTGCCTGCTTGGCCGGGCCGAGCACCCAGGCCGCGAGGCTCGACCGCTCCCTGGTCAGCAGCAGGGTCGCGGCGAACGACGACGGCACCGCGACGACCGCGACCGCGTCGGCTCCGAGCTCGAACGGCAACGCCGACAAGGCCACGGTGAGACACATCAGGACCAGGATCGCCAGCGTGACGCGGGCGACGTCCGGCGAGACACTGAGGCCCACCACCAGCTTCGCCCGCGCCGCCCGGCGCGCATCGGTGGTGTAGAACGCGTACACCTCACGGTTCTGGTGGACGTCCTCGACGTAGGTCCGGGCGATCCGGCGGTGCTCCAGGTCGACCGTGATCGGCGTGCTCAGCTCGATACTGGTGTCGTCGGTGCCCACGCTCACGTGGTAGCTGCCCGGGCCGCCCGGGTCGATGTCGACGAGGGCCACCGGCGCCAGCCACCGCTGCCGCAGAGTGAGTGACTCATCACGGACAGGGCAACGCCGAGCCAGCACCGTCCGCCGCTCCTCGGACATCTTGATCAGGCAGGGACGGTACGGGTCCAGGGTGACGGCGGCGAGCGCCTCCCAGCGCCGCCCGTACTCCGCCACCGTGCTCAGCACCGGCACCGCGGCCGGGCCCGCCAGGCTCAGCTCGTCGATCCAGGCGGTGAACTCCCGCAGGTAGTAACCGATGTGCGCGACCTCCAGCGGTGTGGGGACGTCCGGATCACGCCAGAGCTCGCCGGCGGCGAGCAGCATCGTGTCCGCACTGCTCAGCGGGTCGAAGGGCTCCGCCAGCGCCGAGCGCAGCAGAAGCTGGGCCGGCTCGAGCAGCGCCTGCCACGACCGCAGTGTCACATCCGGCACCGACAGATCCGCCTCGCGCGCAAGATAGGTCGCGACGGCCTCGAGCGAGAGCGGATGTCCCTTGCGGGGCACCAGCCCAGGCAGGTTGCCGGACAGCCGCCCCGGGCGGAACCTGGAGATCGCGTCCACGACGCGGCGCGCCGGGCCGGGCAGTGGGCAGCCGATGGCGTCGGCGAGCAGCGCGATCAGGTTGCCCTGGATCGCGACGGACGTCCCGTACGGCATCAGGTGGGCGTCGGAGCCACTCGGACCGGCGAGATTGAATCCGACCAGGGCACGCTTGGGCAACGTGGAGATCGGCAGCAGCAGGCAGACTTCGGGCGGCAGCCGGCCGACGGTGTCGAGCCGCCCGGTACCCGGAACAATGCTGTTCAGCAGCCCGTCGAGCGGGCCCCAGTTCACCGAGCGGGTAAGCCGACAGCGGTTGGCACTGACGATCGTGAACTGGTCGACGACCCGCCGGCGCAGCCCCGCGTACTCGGCTGGGGGCGCGAGCAACATCGTGGTGACCTCGTCGACGTCGGTGAGGTCGAGCACCGGGGCGCTGTCGGCGTCATCCCGCCTGCTCCACCGGCGTAGCCGGCTGACGGCCCCCGAGCCGCCGGCACCGCCGGCTCCCCCGGCACCGCCTGAACCCCCTGAACCCCCTGAACCGCCTAAGCCACCGAATCCGCCGAAGCCGCCGCCCGAGCCCGCCACTCAGCGGCCCCCGCCCCGGGAACCGGGAGAAACACTCCGGAATGTGCCGATCACACCACGAGACCGTAGCAGCCCACAGTTTCCAGCCAGCCACCGACGGACCCAGCCCAGAGCCCCAGCCAGAGCCCCAGGTGGAGAGGTTCGGACGGCAAACCCCGGGACCGGAGCCCTTGGGTGAAGGGCTTCGGGCGACCTATCCCGGGGTGGGGCCTCAGGTCAGGGAGGCCAGGAGTTCGCGGGCGGCGCGGGCGATCTCGATGTCCTCGCGCGCTTCGATGATCAGGGTGCGCACAGGTGCGTCCGGTGCGCTGATGTCGAGGTCGCCGCCGGTGTAGGAGAGGTTGCGCTCCTCGTCGACCGCGATCCCGAGGAAGGCGAGGCCAGTGGCGGCCCCGGAACGTACCGGGCCGGCGTGCTCCCCGACGCCGCCGGTGAAGACGAGTGCGTCCAGGCCGCCGAGCGATGCCGTCATCGCGGCTGTCTCGGCTCGCAGTCGATGCAGGTAGACGGCCATGCCGAGTGCCTCGGGGGTGCCCGCCCGGCGCGCGCCGGTCAGGATGGCCCGCATGTCCGCCGACCCGACCAGGCCGGTCATGCCGCTCTCGTGGAACAGCACGTCGGTGAGCTCCTGAGCGGTCATCCCCTGTTCGGTCTGCAGCCAGAGCAGGAGACCCGGGTCGACCGTGCCGGAGCGGGTGGCCATCACCAGGCCTTCCAGCGGGGTGAAGCCCATTGTGGTGTCGATGCTGACGCCGTCCCGCACGGCGGCCAACGACGCGCCCGAGCCCAGGTGAGCGGTGACCACCCGGCGCGCTCCTGTCAGCTCGGCCGCCCGCCGGGCGGCGTAGGCGTGCGACAGGCCGTGGAACCCGTAGCGGCGGACGCCGTACTGCTCTCGCCATCGGGCCGGGACCGGGTAGGTGATGGCCTCGAGCGGCATCCGGGAGTGGAAGGCGGTGTCGAAGCAGGCCACGCGTGGGACACCGGGGAGCGCCTCCGACACGTCGGCCAGCGCCGCCAGCGCGGCCGGCTGGTGCAGCGGCGCCAGGGAGACGAGTTCCCGCAGGCGCCGTTCGACCTGCTCGTCAACGAGCACCGGGTCGGTGAAGGTCGACCCGCCGTGCACGACACGATGTCCGGTGACGGTGACCTCGCCGGCGTGCGCGAGGGCGTCGACGGCCTGTTCCAGCTCCGCCGGGTCGGGCCGCCCCGCCACGGCGCGCAGGTCGTGGGCGGCCAGCACCCGGTCGTCCGAGCCGAGCAGGCGCAGCTTCACGCTGGACGAGCCCGCGTTCACCACGAGCACGTTCACCGCCGCGACGGCGCCGGCCGGAACCCGCGTCGGGACGTCCGCCACGTCTATCGGTCCTTCCCGGCGGGGTGGGCGCGTGCCGCTCTCGGTCAGCATGCCCTCGGTCAGTGCGGTCGCGGCCAGCAAGGCCCCAGTCAGACGGTCGGGTCGGTCGGCCAGCAATGCCTCCAGTCAGACGGTCGGCCAGCCGCCCGGTAAAGCCTCTGTCAGTAAGGCCACGTCCAGTCACGGATGCGCGGGTCGTCCTCGCCATGGTCGCGGGTGTAGGCGCGGGCGGCGAGACGGGCGTCGATCATTCGCTGCCTGACGTGCGCCGCGCGGGCGCCGAGGCTGGCGACCCGGTCGATCACGTCCACGACCAGGTGGAAGCGGTCGAGGTTGTTCATCATGACCATGTCGAAGGGCGTGGTCGTCGTGCCCTCCTCGATGTAGCCGCGGACGTGCAGGTTGCCGTGGTTCCGCCGCCGGTAGGTGAGGCGGTGGATCAGCCACGGGTAGCCGTGGTAGGCGAAGATGATCGGCCGGTCCTCGGTGAACAGCGCGTCGAAGCGCGCGTCGGACATGCCGTGCGGGTGCTCGGCCTCCGCCTGCAGGCACATCAGGTCGACGACGTTGACGACCCGCACCTTCAGCTCGGGGAAGTTCTGGCGCAGGATGTCGACCGCGGCCAGCGTCTCCAGGGTCGGGATGTCCCCGGCGCAGGCCATGACGACGTCGGGGGTGCCGTCGCCGTCCTCGGTGTGGTCGTTGCTCGCCCAGTCCCAGATACCCAGGCCGCGGGTGCAGTGCGCGATCGCGTCCGACATCGGCAGGTAGTTCAGTGCCGGCTGCTTGCCGGCGACGATGACGTTGATGTAATGCCGGCTGCGCAGGCAGTGGTCGGCCACCGAGAGCAGCGTGTTCGCGTCCGGTGGCAGGTAGACCCGGATGATCTCGGCCTTCTTGTTGACCACGTGGTCGATGAAGCCCGGGTCCTGGTGCGAGAAGCCGTTGTGGTCCTGGCGCCAGACATGGCTGGTGAGCAGGTAGTTCAGGGAGGCTATCGGTCGGCGCCAGGGAATGTGCCGGGTCGCCTTCAGCCATTTCGCGTGCTGGTTCACCATCGAGTCGACGATGTGGATGAACGCCTCATAGCACGAGAAGAAGCCGTGCCGGCCGGTGAGCAGGTAGCCCTCCAGCCAGCCCTGACACAGGTGCTCGGAGAGCACCTCCATCACCCGGCCGTCCGGGGCGAGGTCCTCGTCGGTCGGCACCGTCTCGGCGTTCCAGGCCCGGGACGTGGTCTCGAACAACGCCCCGAGGCGGTTCGACGCGGTCTCGTCCGGGCCCATCACGCGGAAGGTGTTCGGGTTCGAGCGCATGACGTCGCGCAGGAAGCCGCCGAGCACCCGCGTCGCCTCGTTGGAGCCCACTCCCGGCTGGGGAACGTCGACGGCGTAGTCACGGAAGTCCGGCAACGTCAGGTCACGCAGCAGCTCACCGCCGTTGGCGTGCGGGTTGGCGCTCATCCGGCGGGTGCCGACGGGAGCCAGCGCCGCGAGCTCCGGGACCAGCCGCCCGTCGGCGTCGAACAACTCCCAGGGCCGGTAGCTGCGCAGCCACGACTCCAGCAGGGCGAGATGCTCGGGGTTGTTGTGCAGCTCGGCGATCGGCACCTGGTGCGAGCGCCAGTTCCCCTCGACCGGCCGGCCGTCGACCGTCGACGGACCCGTCCACCCCTTCGGCGTGCGCAGGACGATCATCGGCCACACCGGGCGGGACGAGTCGCCGCCGCGGCGGGCGCGGTCCTGAATGTCGAAGATCCGCGAGACGGCGGTGTCGAGCACCCGGGCGAACTGCTGGTGGACGTCGGCGGGGTCATCGCCGGTGACGTGCAGCGGCTCGTAGCCGTAGCCGCGCATCAGCGCGTCGAGCTCCGACTCGGGGATGCGGGCGAGGATCGTCGGCTGAGCGATCTTGTACCCGTTGAGGTGCAGGATCGGCAGCACCGCGCCGTCGCGCACCGGGTCGAGGAACTTGTTGGAGTGCCAGCTCGCCGCCAGCGGGCCGGTCTCCGCCTCGCCGTCACCGACGACGGCGGCGACCACCAGGCCCGGGTTGTCGAAGGCGGCGCCGTAGGCGTGGGTGAGCGCGTACCCCAGCTCACCGCCTTCATGAATGGAACCGGGCACCTCCGGCGCCACATGGCTGGGAATTCCCCCGGGGAACGAGAACTGCCGGAACAGCCGGCGCAGCCCCTCCCTGTCCTGGGTGACGGAGGGGTAGATCTCGCTGTACGTGCCCTCGAGGTAGGTGTTGGCCACGATTCCCGGCCCGCCGTGGCCAGGGCCGATCACGTAGATCGCGTCGAGGTCGTTGCGGCGGATGACGCGGTTCATGTGGGCGTAGATGAGGTTGAGCCCGGGCGTGGTACCCCAGTGCCCGAGCAGCCGTGGCTTGATGTGCTCGGCCCGCAGCGGCTCGGTGAGCAACGGATTGTCGAGCAGGTAGATCTGCCCCACCGCGAGGTAGTTGGCGGCGCGCCAATAGGCGTCGATCAGTCGCAGCTCCTCGGTGGACAGCGGCCCCGTGCTCTGCACACCGGACTCCGCGCCGATCTCGGCGACGTTGATCATGCCCGCCCTCTCTGCTGGTCCCGCCTCGGCGCCGTTGCCTCGTCTGTACCGTGCCTCGCATGTGTCGTTACCGCGTGGGTGCCGTTACCGGCGACCCCACCATCGTTCCCTCGACACCGGGCGGAACGCTGATCCGTTGTAAGGCTGGACCCGGTTAACTCCGCCCGGACAAAACCCGGGCGAACGTCGCGTGAACGCCGGGCCGGTGGTCCCTTGCGGGCGTCGACACGGCCCTGGCCTGACGGCCCTTTGGACGCGACGCGGTCAGGACGGCTTTCCCGACGGGCACCCCCGATCGGCATGGACGGACATGGGCGGCATGGTCCAGCGTGGACGGCGGGACGGGCTCCGGCGCGCCCGGAACGGACCCGCCCGGAACGAGCCCACCCGCACAGAACGGGCCCGCCCGGCTTCGTCAGCCCCGGCCTGGGTCAGCCCTCGCCGACCAGCGGGCTGGAAGCCACCTCCGTGCCGTCGTCGAGGGTGGTCACCCGGAAGTCCGCGAAGACGTTCGGTGCCACATCCCGCAGGGCGCGCAGCGCGGCGATCGCCAGCCCGCGGATCTCGACGTCGGCGTGCTCGCTGGCCCGCATCCCGATGAAGTGCCGCCAGGCACGGTAGTTGCCGGTGACGACGATCCTGGTCTCGGTGGCGTTCATCAGCACCGAACGGGCCGCCTGACGAGCCTGCTTGCGGCGCGAGGTCGGCGCGGACACGTCCGCGAAACGCTTCTCGAGGCCCTCCAGCAGCCGCGCGTACGCGTCCATGGACGCGGCGGCCGCCTCGGTGAACAGGGAGTGCAGCTCGGGGTCGGTGGCAATCACCTCGGGCTCGACGACGGCCGCATCGTGCTCGGGGACGTAGCGCTGGGAGAGCTGGCTGTAGGAGAAGTGCCGGTGCCGGACGAGCTCGTGGGTCAGGCTCCGGGAGACACCGGTGATGTACAGCGAGACCGTTCCGTGCTCGAGCACCGACAGGTGGCCGACGTCGAGGATGTGCCGCAGGTAGCCGGCGTTCGTCGCCGTCGCCGGGTTCGGCTTGTTCCAGCTCTGGTAGCAGGCGCGACCGGCGAACTCCGCGAGTGCCTGGCCGCCCTCGGCGTCGGTGCTCCACGGGACGTCGTCCGGCGGGAGGAACTCCGTTCGGGCTATGACCTGGACCTTCATCCGGGCCGCCGCGGGGCCGGGGCTCGGCTCGTCGAGCTGCTCCGACCCGGCGGTCTCGTCGATCTCGTCAGGCACTCCGACCTCCACCACAGCGACCTCCACCGTCTCCACTCGTGGACGTCCGCGCAGCCGGACCGTGTTCACGCCAGCCGTGTTCACGCGCCGGACCGCGCCCGTGCGGCCAGACCGTGCTCACGCACCGATCGCCTGCGCGCAGCCGCGGCGTGCGCACCCAGCCGGAGCGTGAGCACGCGGTCGGCGACGTCCAAACCGCTCGGCGCGGGACTCGAGCGGCTGCGCCCCACGGTATCGGCTCCACCCACGCCATCCGGAAGCAGCATCGACGGAGCCACGACGAGAAACCAACCCACGCCCGCCGACCGGCATCGGCATGCACCGGACCGGTTACGTTCGAACCGCCCAACCGGCCCGTGTCGTCACCCACTTACCCGTCCGGTGACCCGTCCGGAACACAGCGGTGGCACTGGCGACGCACCGTGGTACACCGGATGTGGGCGCCTCGCCACAGTCGGCGAGGGGTCCGGTGCCCGCCCGAGTGGCGCGGTCCGGCCGGGGGTCTCCGCCCCCGTCAGCTCCCGGCCGGTCCCGCGCCGCGGCGGGCACCGTGTCTCCCACGCGGCCGCGACTGCCGACCGGCCCGTCTCCCGCGCCGCCGGCCGACGGCGCGGCCGCGTGGCGCTCGGCGCCTACCGTGAATCGCGCGGGGCCGTGCGGTGCCGTGTCGGCCGTGCGGTGCCGTGTCGGCCGTCAGCCCGCGGGTGTCCACGCCGTCGGGTCGGCCGGGCCCTGGTCGCCGGTGGCCATGTCCTTCACCTCGTGCGGGCGGTCGTCGGCGAACGGCGGGAACCAGACGTGCCCGATGCCCTTGCGTGAGGCGTACCTGATCTGCTTCGCCAGCTTGTCGGCCTGGTGGTAGGTCTCCACGTTGAGACCGCGGCCGCGCAGCAGCCGGGCGGTCGCCAGCGCCTCGGCGCGGCGCTCGTCGCTCGGGATCACCATGAGCACCTGGGCCGGGCTGGACGGACCCGCGCCGATGAGGCCGTCCGCGACGAGCTTGGCGAAGATCCGGGTGAGACCGATCGAGATCCCGACACCGGGGAGGTTGCGCCGGATGAAGGTGCCCGCGAGGTCGTCGTACCGGCCACCGGAGCAGATGCTGCCGTACCCGGGCGCATCGACGAACTTGGCCTCGTAGACGGTGCCGGTGTAGTAGTCCAGGCCGCGGGCGATCGACAGGTCGGCCACGACGGCGCCCGCCGGCAGGTCGGCCAGGTCGTCCAGCACCCGGGCCAGCTCCTCGAGCCCTTCCGTCAGGAGCTCGGATTTGACCCCGAGCCGGCCGATCTCGTCGATGACCCCGGCGTCGGAGCCCCGGACCTGGGCCAGGTCGAGGCAGGCGCGCGCCTGCTCGGCCGTGAGCCCGACCGGCCCCGTCAGCAGCGCCTCGACCCCCCGCGCGCCGATCTTGTCGATCTTGTCCGCGGCGCGGATGACGGCGAGCGGGTCACCGATACCGAGCCCCTCGTAGAACCCCTGCAGGATCTTGCGGTTGTTGATGTTCAACGTCCAGGACGGGACGGCGAGCGTCGTGAGGACCTCGTGCACGATCCGGGGCAGCTCGGCGTCGAAGTGCAGCGGGACGTTGTCGACGTTGATGACGTCGATGTCACACTGAGTGAACTCTCGGAACCGGCCCTCCTGCGGCCGCTCGCCCCGCCACACCCGCTGGATCTGGTAGCGCTTGAACGGGAAGACCAGGTCGTTGAAGTGGGCGGCGACGTACCGGGCGAACGGCACGGTCAGGTCGAAGTGCAGGCCGAGGCGCGCGCTGTCGTCGTCGTCCTCCGCCTGCAGGCGGCGCAGGGTGTAGACCTCCTGCGACGTCTCGCCCTTGGCCATCAGGGCCTCGAGGGCCTCCACCGACGGGGTCTCCACGGAGCAGAACCCGTACCGCTCGAAGGTGGCACGGATGGTGTCGAGCCAGCGGAGCTCGACCATCCGGACGTCGGGAAGCCACTCGGGGAACCCGCTGACCGGGGTGGGACGGACTATCGGTGCGTCGGCCATGGCCGGGACAAACTCCTCGTTCTCGACACTGTTGCGTGCGCGCGCCTGGGCGAGGCGCACTCATCGGACCCTGAGAGCGCGGCGATCACCGATGTCGAGACAGGAGAAGCACGATCGAAACCATACAACGCCGCCCGCGGGTCCCTCCGGACGGCGAGTGGTGCAGCCACCGGGTCGCACCGGCCGGTCTGGCTCCGGCGCTCCCCCGGTGGCCGCGTGACCTCTATGTGGTCCTCTCGGGCCCCTGGTTACTCCCGGCGACGCCCGCGGCCGCCGCCCCGGCGCCCCCGTGCGGCTCCGGGCCGACCACCGTCAGCCCACCGGCGGGATCGACCAGGCACCGCCCGGCCGCCGTGCCCGCGACGACCAGCTCACCGCGGACCCGCACGCACGCGAAGAGCGCGACATGCAGTGGACGGACGGCCGGCAGCAGGAAGCCACCGTCGATGTCATAGCGGGTGTTGGTCACCTTGCGCGTGGTGGAGCCGAGCTCCTGCGCGCCCGCCGGAGGCAGGTCCGCCCGCGCCGTGACCATCATCTCCGTGCAGCCGACCGGCCAGGTCCAGCACAGACGCCCGTCGACCATCCGCAGGTCGGGCACGGGCCCCACGTCGTCGGCCGCGGTGTGCGGCCCCGGCGGCGGCACCACGAACAACGGCAGCCCGGACGGCGGCCCGGCCTCGACGCGCGCAGCGGATTCGGCGTGCGCCCCGGGCTCGACGCGCCGCCCAGGCTCGACGTGCCCGCCGGATTCAGCGTGTGCCCCGGATGTGGCAGCCGCGGGTTCCGGCCGCGTGGCGGCGTCCCGCGCAGGCTCCGGCGCTCGGGCCGGCCCGGTACCCGGAGCGGTCGCGGGGCCGGGGACGGGCGTGGCAATGGGAACGGGCGTGGGAGTGGGAACGAGGGTGGGAGTCGGGCTCGGCCAGCGGGCCGGGCGCGACCAGGCGCCGTCGATCCCGGCGATCACCTCGTACTCGGGGATCGACGCGCCGCGGAAGACACCGCCGTCCTCGATGGTGGTGGCCGAGGTGACCCCGACCGCGCGCGAGTTGCCGTCCGCGGTGATCCGGCGGATCCGGTAGCGGGCCTCGCCGGGGGTGGTCGTCGGCCGCCAGCTGATCACCACGGAGGCGCCGTCCCACCGGGCGGCCACGCCGCTCGGCGGTTCGACGACGCGCTCGGCCTCCGCGGTCCGGCCGGCCTCGACCCGCTGCCCGGACGGCTGACCCGCCGGTTGTCCGGCCGGCGGCCTGCCCGGCCGGTTGGAAGCCGGGAGCGGATCGGCACCGGATCCCACCGCTGCTGCCGCGTCCGAGGCCGCCGTCGCGGTCGACGCCGACGCCGACGCCGACGCCGAGGGCTGCGGCTGCGGCTGCGGCTGCGGCTGCGGCTGATGGGCGCCGGATGAGGAGGTCCCCGCCAGCTCCTGTGCCTCGTCGTGGTCCGCGGCGAGGGCCAGGGCTTCGCGGGCGAGCCGGATCCGTTCCGGGCCGGACTGCGCCCGGGCCCGCCGGACGAGGTCATCCGTCTGGGCGCACCGAGCCTGGGCCGCCGCGCGCACCTCGTCGAGGACGCGTCCGTCGGGGCCCGGCACGTCCGCGCCGAGGCGGGCCAGCTCGTCGGCGAGACGGACCACCGCGTGCTGGCGGTTGGCGGCGAGCTCCGCGACGATCGCGCGCCAGCGCTCGCCGGCCGCCCGGATGGCGCGCTCCACCTCGTCGCCGACCGCCCGGATCGGGGGCAATGTCTCCCCGGCGATCTCACGGGCGCGGGTGATCTCGTCGCTGGCGGCGATCGGGCGGCCGGCACGCAGCGCGGCCCGCGCCCGGGAGAGCGCGCTCTGCCAGTCGGCGGCACGCACCGGCTCAGGACGCACCGGCACCGGGTTGACCGGCGACGGGCCGCCCCGACCACCGCTCCCCCGACCACTGCTTCCCGGACCGTCGCTCCCCGGACCGCCCGCGTCCCCGTCGAAGGCCGCGCCCGTGGACGGCCCACCGGCGGGCGAGCCGGCCCCCGACCGCGGGGTGTGCGCCACGACCGGGGCGTCCACGCCGTGCTCGCGGGCGAGGTCGGCGACGACCGCGCGCGCCCGGCCGGGGTCGAGGCCCTCCGTCTCGGCCGCCGCGACGAGCTCGGCGGCGGCCGAGGGCAGCAGGCGGTCCTCGATGAGCACGGCGGTGGCGACCCGCGGGCGCAGCACAATCTTCACGGGTTCGACCAGCGCCTCCAGATACGCCTCGGGGTCGCCGTCGACGAGCAGGGCCCGCACGGCGGTCAGCAGGTCGTCCAGCAGGGCCCGCCGCCGGTCCGGGCGGCGCTCGCGGTTGCGGGCGGCAGCGGCGTCGCGGACGGCCCTGATCTCCTCCCGGCTGGCGCCCGGCGCGATCCCCAGCAGGTCGAACAGGCTCCGCGGCGGGGTCACGCCCGCGATCCGGCCAAGCTCGTCGAGGTCGGCTCGCACCTGGCGTATCACCTCGGCCGGGACGGGCCGGCGCGTCGACGTGGCGTCCGCCCGCTCGGGCGTGCCCGCGGGCAGCACCCGGTACCTGCGGGTGCGCAGCGCGAACGCGGCGTCGTCAACACCGTGCGCGGCGGCGAGGGCGCGCAGCCCGGCCAGCTTGTCCTCGGGGAGGCCGCCGAACCGGCTGACCAGCCGGCGGACGGCGGCGTCGAGCTCGGCGAAGCGCTCACCGTCGCGAGCCTCGCGCGCGGCGCCGACCCGGGCGGCGAGCTCGGCGCGGGAGGCGGCGGTGGCCAGCGCCGCGGACAGCTCGTCGTGCAGGCCCAGCAACGCGATGATCACACCCCGGTAGCGGGGATGGTCCCGGCTGCGCTGCCAGAACGCCCAGACGGCGTCGACCCGCACCCGGACCTGCTCATCGCTGAGCCGCGGGGCCTCCTCGATCGGGATGTCGTAGAGCTCGAAGGGGTCGCTCTGCTCGGCGCCGCCGCGGGCATGCACGGCCGCGAGCACGCGCCGCCGGTAGTCGTTCGAGTCGAAGGGCAGCACCGTGGACTCCCTTTCCGTGACGCTCTCCGGCCGTTCCGTCCGGCGCCGGCCCCGCCCCTTCAGGGTTGACCGGCGCCACCAGCACAGGGCGGCGGCTACGTCCAGCCGGGCGCGCCGGGCGAGCCGCCCAGCCCGCCGCGGTCGTCCCCGGGCCGGCCCTTGCGCAGCGGGTCTCCCCCGCCGCCCGCCCCGGACGGCCCGCCACCGGACGGCCCGCCACCGGACGGCCCGCCACCGGACGGCCCGCCACTGGACGGCCCAGAACCGAAAGGCCCCTCACCCCGCTCACGCCGCGCCCGAGCGACCTGCTCCCGTTCGCGGGCGACGTCGGCCTGGCTCAGCGCCGCCGAGGTCTCCACCCGGACGGTCAGCGGCCGGTCGGCGAGCCCCTCGTGTCGTGCCGTCACCTCGAGGATGCCGTCAAAGCCCATCCGGAACATGATTTCAATCTGGGTTCCGGCGGGATAGCCCGGTGGGATTCCGGTGATCTCCGCCTCGGCGATGACCTTGTTGTCCTCGACCCGCGGCGACTCGACCCCGCCGGCCTGCTCCACCACGTAGACAGTCACCGTGTCCTGATCGTCACGTACCGTCCCGAACGGACGGCGGACCGCGACCGGTAGCCGGTCGTTGCGGTGGACCAGGAAGACCGCGCCCTGGTCACCGAACCGGTTCAGCGCGAGCACACCGAAGCCACGGGAGACCACGTTGACGACCTGGACCTCGACCGTCCGCCGGACCCGCTCGGCGGACAGCCCGAGGGCCTCGGCCAGCCGTCGACACGCGGCATCAAGGTCCGCGGCGGCAGCGGTGTCGACGGCGGCGCCGTCCACGAGCTGGCCGCGGGTGACCAGGTCGGCCGCGACCATCCGCTCCAGCGCCTTCTTCTCACCGTAGATCGCGGCGCCGCGGGCGACGGCGAGATCCGGGTCGGTCAGCTCCACCGGGACGGACAGCTCCGCCGCCAGCCGCCGCGCCACCGCCGGCATCCGCGACGCCCCGCCGACGAGCAGCACCCGGTCGATCCCACGCACCCCGCGCTCCCGGGCCGCGTCGATCGCGGCCCGGGTCAGCGTGACGGTGCGGTCGAGCAGGCCGGCGGTGAGGCGCTCCAGCTCGTCGCGGGTGAGCGTGATGTCCAGCGACCTGCCGCTGTGGCTGACCGTCACCACCGTGGACGTCGCCTCGGTCAGCTCCAGGCGGGCGCGCTCGGCGGCGAGCTGCAGCTCCTGCGCCGCCTCGCCGTCGTCGAGCGGGTCGTCGGCCTCGGGATGGGCCTCGAGGAAGCGGTCGGAGAGGAACAGCACGATCTTCTCGTCCCAGTCGGCCCCGCCGAGCTGGTGATCACCGTCGGTGGCGACGACGGACACCCTGCGGTCGGCCAGCTCGACGATGGTGACGTCGAACGTCCCGCCGCCGAGGTCGTAGACGAGCGCGACCTCCTCCGCGATCGTGCCCGGGCCCGTGAGCGTCCGGCGGCTGCCGACCTCGAAGCGGGCGAATCCGTAGGACAGCGCGGCGGCGGTGGGCTCGTTGATGACGTCCACGACGTTCAGGCCGGCGTACTCGCCGGCGAGCACCGTGGCGCGCCGCTCCTCGTCACCGAAGTAGGCGGGGACGGTGATCACGACGTCCCGGACGGGCTCGCCGGTGGTCAGGCCGGCGTCCGAGACGAGCGCCTTGAGGATCAGCCCGCTCACCGCCGGGGCGGACCAGGCGGCGCCGTGCGTCACGAACCGCCAGTCGCCGTCGCCCATCCGCCGTTTGACCAGGGCGCACACGTCGTCGGGACGGGCTCGCGCCAGGCGGCGCGCGGTCTCGCCGGTGATGTAGTCGTCCTGGCCGACGAACAGGACGACGCTCGGCAGGGTCCGCGACCCGTCCATCAACGGGATGATCTCGGGGTCCCCGGCGCCGGAGACCCGCGCCAGACAACTGAAAGTCGTCCCGAGATCGATGCCGAAGACCGTGCCGGTGTTCGGCCCCGCCCGCCCGCCCGCTTGTCGCACCACACCCGAAACCTATCCATCCGGGTAGTGCCGGACTGCTACCGGACCGGGTGACGGGTTGACGACACCGGTGTCCGGGAGGTGATCAGGCCCGGTTCGGGAGGTGGTCAGCCGAGGTCGAGCAACGTCAGCCGAGGTCGAGCAACGACTCCAGGCCGACCGTCAGCCCCGGGCGGGCAGCCACCTCGCGCACCGCCAGCAGGACCCCGGGCATGAAGGACTCCCGGTCCAGCGAGTCGTGACGGATCGTCAGCGTCTCGCCCGCCCCACCGAGCAGCACCTCCTGGTGGGCGACGAGCCCACCGAGGCGGACGGCGTGCACCGGTACACCCGAAACCCGCGCCCCGCGCGCCCCGTCCAGGGCGGAGGTGGTCGCGTCGGGACCGGCGGCGGGCAGCCCGGCCGAGGCGCGGGCCGCGGCGACCAGCTCGGCGGTGCGCCGCGCCGTGCCGCTCGGGGCGTCGGCCTTGCCCGGGTGGTGCAGTTCGACGATCTCCACCGACTCGAAGTACGGCGCCGCGCGGGCGGCGAACATCATCATCAGGACGGCGGCGATCCCGAAGTTGGGCGCCACCAGTACGCCCACCGACGGCTCGGCGGCGAGCCAGCCGCGCAGCGTCGCGAGGCGGGCGTCGTCGAACCCGGTCGTCCCGACGACCGCGTGGACGCGGTTCTCCACCGCCCACCGCAGGTTGTCCATGACCGCGTCGGGATGGGTGAAGTCGACCACGACGTCGGCCTTCGCCGCCGGCGAGCGGTCGTCGCCGGCGTCGACCTCGGCCACCAGCTCCAGGTCGGGCGCCGCGCGGACGGCGTCGCAGACGGTCGCGCCCATCCGGCCACGGGCTCCGAGCACCCCGACGCCGATCATCCCGTGCCCTCCACGTGTCCGGTACCGCCAGCGGCCGCGCGGGTCACCGCGCTACGGCCGCGCTGAAGTCGTGGTCCTCGAACGGGCCGATGACGCCGAGCGCCCACGGCTGGTCGACCAGCTCGCCGGCGACGGCCCGCACGTCGTCGAGTGTGACGGCCTCGACCCGGGCGAGCACCTCGTCGACGGAGAGCAGCTCGCCGTGGACGAGCTCGCTCTTGCCGAGCCGACTCATCCGCGACCCGGTGTCCTCCAGGTTGAGCACCAGGCCGCCGCGGTTCTGCCCGCGGGCCCGCTCGAGCTCCTCCGCGGTGATGCCGTGCTCGGCGATCCGGTGTACCTGCTCGCGGCAGATCTCCAGCACCTCGTCGGCGCGCCCCGGGGTACAGCCCGCGTAGACGCCGAACAGCCCGGCGTCGGCGAACTGGTTGTCGAAGGAGTACACGGAGTAGGCCAGCCCGCGCTTCTCCCGCACCTCCTGGAACAGCCGCGAGCTCATCCCGCCACCGAGGGCCGTCGACAGCACGCCGAGCGCGTACCGGCGCGGGTCGTGCCGGGACAGGCCGGCCGTGCCGAGCACCACGTGGGCCTGCTCGGTCGGCCGGTTGGTGACGACGATGCCCGGCGGCGGCGGGAACGGGTACTCGCCGCGGCGCACCTCCTGGGGCCGCGCGGGCCCGGTGAGCCGGTCGGCGAACGCGGCCACCACCCGGTCCAGGGCGTGGTCGTGCTCGATGTTGCCGGCGATCGAGACGACCAGCGCGGGCGGGGCGTACCGCTCGCGGTAGTAGTCGAAGACCGTCTCCCGGCCGAGCGCCTCGATGGTGCCGACCGTGCCGAGCACCGGCCGGCCCAGGACGGAGGAGCCGAGGACGGCATCGGCGAAGACGTCGTGCACGACGTCGCCGGGGTCGTCCTCGTGCATGGCGATCTCCTCGAGGATCACGCCCCGCTCGGCCTCGACGTCGTCCGCGGTCACCAGCGAGTTGGCGACCATGTCACAGACGACGTCGATGGCCAGGTCCATGTCCACGTCGAGCACCCGCGCGTAGTAGCAGGTGTACTCCTTGGCGGTGAAGGCGTTGAGATCACCGCCGACGGCCTCGATGGAGGCGCTGATCGACAGGGCGTCCCGGCTCGGGGTGCCCTTGAACAGCAGGTGCTCCAGGTAGTGCGAGCAGCCACCGGTGAGCGGCGTCTCGTCCCGCGAGCCGACGCCCACCCAGATCCCGATCGCCACCGACCGGACCCCGGGGACCTTCTCCGTGACGACCCGCAGGCCGCCCGGCAGCACCGTGCGGCGCACGGCCCCGGCGAGCAGGACCTCGGAACCGGGACCCGCCGCGAGAAGCTCGGCCACCCGGGCCGGGCGCGGGCCGGAGGCGTGCTCCGGCCCGGCCAGGCCCGGGGTGCGGTCGTTCGGGGTGCGGTCGTTCGAGGTGCGACCGTCCGAGGTGGACAGATCCGTCTCCGTCACTGCGCTCCTGTCAGGATCCGGCGCTTACGGTGTCGATGGACTCCGCGCCCGGCGCGAGGCTGATCTTGCCGCGGGCGTCGATCTCGGTGATCTCCACCTGGAGCTTCTGGCCCACCGACAGCACGTCCTCGACCTTCTCGACGCGCTTGCCGCCGGCGAGCTGCTTGAGCTTGCTGACGTGCAGCAGGCCGTCCTTGCCGGGCGTCAGCGAGACGAAGGCGCCGAAGTTCGTGATCTTCACGATGGTACCGAGGTAGCGCTCGCCGACCTCGGGCATCTGCGGGTTCGCGATCGCGTTGATCGCGGAGCGGGCGGTCTCGGCCGCCGGCCCGTCGGCGGCACCGATGTAGATCGTGCCGTCGTCCTCGACGGTGATCTCCGCACCGGAGTCCGCCTGGATCTGGTTGATCATCTTGCCCTTGGGCCCGATGACCTCGCCGATCTTGTCAACGGGGATCTTCACGGAGATGACCCGCGGGGCGTGCGCGGACATCTCGTCCGGCCCGCCGATGGCCTCGGCCATCACCTCGAGGATCGTCAGCCGGGCCGCCCGCGCCTGCTGCAGCGCGCCGGCGAGCACCGACGCCGGGATGCCGTCGAGCTTGGTGTCCAGCTGCAGGGCGGTCACGAACTCCTGCGTGCCGGCGACCTTGAAGTCCATGTCGCCGTAGGCGTCCTCTGCCCCGAGGATGTCGGTCAGGGTGACGAAGGCGTCGCCCTCCCGGATCAGGCCCATCGCGATGCCCGCGACCGGGGCCTTCAGCGGCACACCGGCGTTCAGCAGCGACAGCGTGCTCGCGCAGACCGAGCCCATGCTCGTCGAGCCGTTGGAGCTCAGCGCCTCGGAGACCTGGCGGATCGCGTAGGGGAACTCCTCGCGGCTGGGCAGCACCGGCAGCAGCGCCCGCTCCGCGAGCGCGCCGTGGCCGATCTCGCGCCGCTTCGGCGAGCCCACCCGGCCGGTCTCACCGGTGGAGTACGGCGGGAAGTTGTAGTTGTGCATGTACCGCTTGGTGCGGTCCGGGTTGAGCGTGTCGACGGTCTGCTCCATCCGGAGCATCGCCAGCGTCGTGACGCCGAGGATCTGCGTCTCGCCCCGCTCGAACAGCGCCGAGCCGTGCACCCGCGGGATGTAGTCGACCTCGGCCGACAGCTCGCGGATCTCGGTCGTGGAGCGGCCGTCGATGCGCACGCCGTCGGTGACGATGCGCGAGCGGACCAGCTTCTTGGTCAGCGCGCGGTAGGCCGGGCCGATCTCCTTGTCGCGGCCCTCGAACTGGCCGGACACCTTCTCCACGGCCAGCGCCCGGACCCGCTCCAGCTCGGTCTCGCGCTCGGCCTTGCCGGCGATGCGCAGCGCCGCCGCCAGCTCCTCGCCGACCGCGGCCGTCAGGGTCTCCAGCACGTCGTCGTGGTAGTCGACGAACAGCGGGAACTCACGCACCGGCTTCGCCGCGCCCGCGGCCAGCTCGCTCTGTGCCCGGCACAGCTCGCGGATGGCCGGCTTGGCGGCCTCCAGCCCCGCGGCGACGACCTCCTCGGTCGGTGCCGGCGCGCCCCCGGCGACCAGGGCCACCGTGCCCGGCGTCGCCTCCGCCTCGACCATCATGATCGCGACGTCGGAGCCGTCCTCGAGAACGCGGCCGGCCACGACCATGTCGAAAGTCGCCCGCTCCAGCTCGCTGTGCGTCGGGAAGGCGATCCAGTCGCCGTCGACGTAGCCGACCCGGGTGGCGCCGATCGGCCCGCTGAAGGGCAGCCCGGCCAGCATCGTCGACGCGCTCGCCGCGTTGATCGCGACCACGTCGTACAGGGTGTCGGGGTCGAGGGCGAGCACGGTCGCCACGACCTGGATCTCGTTGCGCAGCCCCTTGGTGAACGACGGCCGCAGCGGCCGGTCGATGAGCCGGCAGGTGAGGATCGCGTCCTCACTGGGGCGGCCCTCGCGGCGGAAGAACGAGCCGGGGATGCGCCCGGCCGCGTACATCCGCTCCTCGACGTCCACCGTCAGGGGGAAGAAGTCCAGCTGCTCCTTCGGCGAGCGGCTGACCGTCGTCGCCGAGAGGACCATCGTGTCGCCCAGGTGGGCGACGACCGCGCCAGCGGCCTGCCGGGCCAGCCGACCGGTCTCGAAACGGACCGTACGGGCCCCGGCCGGGGTCGTGATGACGGCCTCTGCCGCCTGTGTCGAGTCGTCCACTCGATACTCCATCCTCATCGTGGGCCGTGCCCGCGCCATGGAGGATGCCGGTGCTCAGTCGAAGTCTCCGGGGCGGCGCCGACGGCGCTCGTTCCGGCGGCCACGACCGAGGACCGGCGGCTCATGCCGCGCGGACCCGGCTGGGTCCTGCCGACCGCCGGCGGCCCTTGGCCGCCGACGGCCCGGCACACCGGTATCTACCCCCGATGTGCCGAGGGAGCGCCACCGGGGCGCTCCCTCTCCTGACTATCGACGCAGACCGAGTCGCTCGATCAGTGCGCGGTAACGGTTGATGTCCGTCTTCGCCAGGTAGTTCAGCAACCGCCGGCGGCGCCCGACGAGCAGGAGCAGCCCGCGCCGGCTGTGGTGGTCGTGCTTGTGGACCTTCAGGTGCTCCGTCAGGTCACTGATGCGACGGGTCAGCATCGCGACCTGCACCTCGGGCGAACCGGTGTCCCGGTCGACCGTGGCGTAGTCCGACATGATCTTCTGCTTGACGTCGCCAGAGAGCGGCACGCTCCACCTCGTTCCTCATCCGGGACGGCGCGCGCTCGGGGTCTGCATCACCCGAGCCTCCTGCCGGTGTACGCCGTCGGCCGTGGCTCCACCGCCGGCGACCGCCCGGGAACATCGACCTTCGCCGAATCTCCCGACCACCGCCGAGCCTCAGCGACCACTGAGCGTCAACACCTGCGCACGAGCGTCAACACCTGCGAACATCAGCAACCGCCACGAGCCAACCACCGGCACGCCGTCACCGGACACACCGCTCCCGCTTGAAGGGGAAGCTTATCAACCCCGGGAGACCCGCCCCGGCACCGACCGTCGGCACCCCCGGCGCGGACGCGTTGTGTCAGACGGAGAGCGTGGCCGCGCGGGTGGCGTCGACGTCCCGCGCCATCTGCAGGACGAGCTCGTCGACCGAGTCGAAGCGCAGCGTCGGGCGCAGCCGGTGGGTGAACTCGTAGACCATGTACTCGCCGTAGAGGTCGCCGTCGAAGTCGAGCAGGAACGCCTCGACCCGGCGGTCACGGCCCTCGAAGGTCGGGTTGGTGCCGATCGAGATCGCGGCCGCCCGCCGCTGGCCGGACCACCGTGCGAAGCCCGCGTACACCCCGTCGCCGGGAACCGCCGCCCACGGCGTGCACTGCAGGTTCGCCGTCGGGTAGCCGATCAGCCGGCCACGCGCGTCCCCGTGCACCACCACGCCCTCGACCCGGTGCGGCCGGCCGAGGGCCGCCGCGGCGCCCTCGACGTCGCCGTCGGCCACCCGCCGGCGGATCGCCGTCGAGGAGAGCACCTGCTCGTCCGCGTGGACGAGGCCGATCCCCTCCACGGTGAAGCCCTCGGAACGGCCGCCGCGGGCCAGCGTCTCCACGTTCCCCGCGGCGCGGTGGCCGTAGGTGAAGTTCTCCCCCACGACCACGCCGGTCGCGCGCAGCTGCCCGGCGACGATCTCGTGGACGAAGTCCTCGGCGGTCATCCGGCTGAAGTCGAGGGTGAACGGGGCGACGCACAGCGCGTCGACGCCGACGCCCTCGAGCAGCTCGGCCTTGTGTCGCAGGGTCGTCAGCAGCGCGGGATGGGTGCCGGGGCGCAGCACCTCCGCCGGGTGCGGGTCGAACGTCACCACAGCCGCCTGCTGCCCGCGCTCGCGCGCCAGCTCCACCGCCCGGCCGATGATCCGCCGGTGCCCGAGGTGGACGCCGTCGAAGAAGCCAATGGTGACGATTCCTCCCGGCCAGTCGTCCGGGGTGTTCTCCACTCCGCGCCAACGTCGCACCTGCCGAAGCCTAGGGCATCACGAGTCGATCTACGATCGCGATCCGGGCGGCCACGGCGGACGGCCGATCCGGGCGCCGGCGACGGACCCGCGCCTGATGCGCACGCCGGGTGGACGCGCCGGGTCCGCACACCGACGGAACACCAGGTGAGCGCGGGTGACAGCGCAGGCGGGGCGCTACGCGGGCGCGAAGACGACGATCGGGCGGGCCGTGCCGTCCCGTTCCTCGAACAGCGCGAGGAGCGCTCCGTCCGGCCCGAACACGCCGTACGGCCCCGGGCTGCCGAGCATGGGCAGCCGCCGCCCGTAGGCGACGTCCCGGGCCTGCTCCCCGTCCACGTCGCGGCGCGGGAAGGTCGCCGCCACCGCGGCCCCCAGCGGCACGACGGCCGCGTTCGCGGCCTCGGCGAGCGCGTCGAGGGTCACCGCCTCGGCCAGCCCGAACGGCCCGACCTCGGTGCGCCGCAGCGCGGTGAGGTGGGCGCCGCAGCCCAGCGCGGCCCCCAGATCCCGGGCGAGCGCGCGGATGTACGTCCCGCTCGAGCAGGCGACGACGACGTCCAGGTCGGTCTCGCCGCGCCGGGCGAGCAGCTCGAACCGGCTGACGGTGACCCGCCGCGGCGCGAGCGTCACCTCCTCGCCGGCCCGGACCCGGTCGTAGGCCCGCACCCCGGCGACCTTCACCGCGCTGACACTGGACGGGACCTGGTCGATCTCCCCGGTCAGCTCCGCCATCGCCGCTGCGAGCGGGCCGGCGCCGACATCGACCGGGCGGTCCGCCACCGGGTCGCCCTCGGCGTCGTCCGTCGTGGTGGTGCGGCCGAGCCGGATCGTGGCCTCGTACACCTTGGCGGTCAGCGCCAGCCGGCCGAGCAGGCGGGTTCCTCGGCCGACGCCGAGCACGAGCACACCGGTCGCCATCGGGTCCAGGGTGCCGGCGTGGCCGATGCGGCGGGTGCCCAGCAGGCGCCGGGACCGCGCGACGACGTCGTGTGACGTCCAGCCGGCGGGCTTGTCCACGACGACGAGGCCGTCGACGGCCGCGGGACGCTCGGCCGCCGTGGGACGTTCAGAAGAAGGCACGGGAGGGATCACCCGGCGAGGCGGGGAGCGCGGGTGAGCTCCTCGCGGAAGACACGCATCACGGTCTCCAGCGGCGCCGACGACGAGATGCCGGCCGCGAAGCGGTGCCCGCCGCCACCGAGCGCGGTGCAGACCGCTCCGACGTCCACCGCCCCCTTGGAGCGGACCGACATCTTCCAGACGTCACCGTCCTGCTTGCAGACGACGGCGACCTCGGCCTCGGACACCGTGCGGACGGTGTCGATGACCGCCTCGATCTCGTCGTAGCCGATGCCCGCCACCCGCAGGTCGGCCTCGGTGCACCAGGTCCAGATGAGGTCGAACTCGGGTTCGAGGCGGGCGCGTTCCAGCGCCTGCCCGAGCAGCTTGAGGTAGCCGAAACGGTGCGTGTCCCACAGGGTCCGGCCGATCAGGTCGTGCCGGATGCCGGTCGCCAGCAGGCGGGCGGCCAGCTCGTGGACGGCCGGTGTCGTGGCGGCGAACCGGAACGAGCCGGTGTCGGTGACCAGCCCGGTGTAGACCGCGGCGGCGATGTCCTGGTCGAGCTCGACACCGAGCGCGTCGATGATGCGCACCACCATGACGCTGGTGGACGCCGCTTCGATGTCGACGACGTTGATGTCGCCGAACAGGGTGTTCGAGGCGTGGTGATCGACGACGATGCAGCGCGGCACCGCGAGTCGGCGGGCCAGGCAGCCCAGGCGCTCCTCGCTGCCCGCGTCCAGGGTCACCACCAGCTCCGGGCTGTCCCCGAGGTCACCGGGCGCGACGAGCAGGTCCTGGCCCGGCAGGAAGCGCAGCGTCCGGGGCACGACGAACGGGTCGGCATCGAACGAGACCCGCGGGGACGCGCCGAGGCGGCGCAGCGCCAGCCCGAGCGCGATCGCCGACCCGAGGCTGTCGCCGTCCGGGTTGACGTGCGCGAGCAGGAGGATCCCCCCGCCCGAGTCGACCGCGCCGCGCAGCGCCCGCACAGCCTCGGCCAGGCTCTCGGCGGCGTGCCGCGACGCGAGCTGGACCGCGGTGGGCGCCGAGGCGCCGCCCGACCCTCCGGCTGAAGCCGGGCGACCGGCGGACTCCGTGCCCGTGGACATGACCGTCATGACGCCGACTCCTGCCGGGCGACTGTGGTGTCCCCACCGGCCTGCGGTCCGTCACCGCCGAACCCGTCACCGAATCCGTCAGTGAGACCGTCGCCGGGCCCGGCATCCGCCAGGGCGTCGAGCGGGTCGCCGTCCAGCGGGTCGCCGTCGAGCTCGTCGGCGTCCCGGGGGCGCCGGTAGGGATCGGGCTCGCCGGCGGGCGTCGCGTCCTGGCGCACCCGGGCGAGCTCCTCGTCGCGCCGGCGGGCGACGTCGAGCAGGTCCTCCAGGTGCCGCGCGTCGTCCGGCAGCCGGTCGTGCACGAACGTCAACGTCGGGGTGACCTTGATCCCGGTCGCCCGGCCCACCTGGCTGCGCAGCATGCCCTTGGCGGACTCCAGCGCGGCGGCGGACGCCTGCCGTGCCACGTCGTCGCCGTAGACCGTGTAGAAGACCGTCGCGTCCATCAGGTCCGGGGTGACCCGCGCGTCGGTGATCGTCACCATCCCCAGCCGGGGGTCCTTCACACCGCGTTCCAGCGTGGACGCGACGACCTCACGGATCCGCACCGCCAACCGGCGCGCACGAGCCGGATCAGCCACCGTCCACCTCCCTCGTCGCCCGGTCGACCCGGGTGGCGGACACCACGGTGCCCGGCCGAACCGGTCGACACCTCACTGTTTCTGCCCTTGCTGTTGTCCCTGCTCGGTGCCCCTGCACCATGCCCCTGGTCCGCGTGCCGGGCACCCTTGTTCCGTGTACCCCGCGGGAGCGGCGATGCGCCCGCGACGCGAGCCGGCCGGGCTGAGCAGCTCGGGGCTGCGCGGCCCGGCGGTCCTGGGTCACGCACACCGGACACCGATCCGCCAATTACGGCAAAATCACCTCAGGACGGGCCATGTCGTCGGCGTCGTCCTCGGAGAGGTACCGTACTCGCGCCGAGAGGATCTCCAACTCCGGCCGCCGCGCGACGAGCTCCTCGCACGCGCCGAGGACCTCCGCGCAGTGCGCGCGGTCCGCGGCGACCACCGCGACCCCGAGCTCCACGCGGCGGTGCAGGTCCAGGCCGCCGGTCTCCGCGGCGCTGACCGCGAACCGCCGGCGCAGCTCGGCGACCACCGGCCGGACGACCGACCGCTTCTCCTTCAGGGAATGGATATCCCCGAGGAGGATGTCCAGCGTCAGGCTCCCGATCCACATGATCGTCTCCCGCCAGGGCGCCCGGCGCACCGGGGCCGGCCGGAATGGTCATCCGGCCGGCCCCAGGCGTTTCGGGGTCAGGTGCGGGGAACCTCCCGCTGCTCGAAGGTCTCGATCACGTCATCGACCTTGATGTCGTTGAACGAGCCGAGCCCGATACCGCACTCGTAGCCCTCGCGGACCTCGGTCGCGTCGTCCTTGAACCGCTTGAGCGACTCGACGGTGAGGTTGTCCGCGACCACGACGCCGTCCCGGATGAGGCGGGCCTTGGTGTTGCGGCGGATGATGCCGGACCGGACCAGCGAACCGGCGACGTTGCCCACCCGCGGTACGCGGAAGACCTCGCGCACCTCGGCGGTGCCGAGCTGCGCCTCCTCGTACACCGGCTTGAGCATGCCCTTGAGGGCGTTCTCGATGTCCTCGATGGCCTGGTAGATCACCGAGTAGTAGCGGACCTCGACGCCCTCGCGGTCGGCCAGCTCCGTCGCCTTGCCCTGCGGCCGGACGTTGAAGCCGATGATGACCGCGTCGGAGGCCGACGCCAGCATGACGTTGGTCTCGGTGATCGCGCCGACACCGCGGTCGATGATCCGAAGACCCACCTCGTCGCCCACGTCGATCTTGAGCAGGGCGTCCTCGAGAGCCTCCACCGAACCGGAGACGTCGCCCTTGAGGATGAGGTTGAGCTGGGTCTTCTCGCCCTCCTTCATCCGCTCGAGGATCGTCTCGAGCGTCGGGCGGCCACGGCTCAGCGCCAGCTCGGCGTTGCGCTCGCGGGCCTGTCGGCGCTCGGCGATCTGGCGGGCGACCCGGTCCTCCGGCACAACCAGGAAGTTGTCGCCGGCGTCGGGGACGCTGGTGAAACCGAGGACCTGCACCGGCCGCGCCGGCCCCGCCTCGGACACCTGGGCGCCGTTCTCGTCGAGCATCGCCCGGACGCGGCCGAAGGCCTCGCCGGCGACGACCGAGTCACCGATACGCAGCGTGCCACGCTGGACGAGCACCGTGGCCACCGGGCCGCGACCGCGGTCGAGACGACCTTCGATCGCGACGCCCTGAGCCTCGGTACCGGTCGGGGCGCGCAGGTCGAGCGAGGCGTCGGCGGTCAGGATGACCGCCTCCGTCAGCTCGTCGATGCCCGTCCGGTTGCGGGCCGAGACGTCGACGAACATCGTGTCGCCGCCGTACTCCTCCGCGACCAGGCCGTACTCGGTGAGCTGGCCGCGAACCTTCGCCGGGTCCGCGCCCTCCTTGTCGACCTTGTTCACCGCCACCACGATCGGCACGTTGGCCGCCTGCGCGTGGTTCAGCGCCTCGATCGTCTGCGGCTTCACACCGTCGTCGGCGGCCACCACCAGGACCACGATGTCCGTCACCTGCGCACCACGGGCACGCATCGCGGTGAAGGTCTCGTGGCCCGGGGTGTCGATGAAGGTGATCGGGCGCTCGGTCCCGTCCACCACCGCGCGAACCTGGTAGGCGCCGATGTGCTGGGTGATGCCACCGGCCTCGCCGCCGACGACGTCCGTGGACCGGATCGCGTCGAGCAGCTTCGTCTTGCCGTGGTCGACGTGACCCATGACGGTCACCACCGGCGGACGGGCCGACAGCTCGACGTCGTCGGCGTAGTCGCCGCCGAAGGACAGGTCGAAGCTCTCCAGCAGCTCCTTGTCCTCGTCCTCGGGGCTGACGATCTGGACCTCGTAGCCCAGGGTCACACCGAGCAGCTGCAGGGTCTCGTCCGTGCAGGACTGCGTCGCCGTGACCATCTCGCCGAGCTGGGTGAAGACCACCTGGACGAGGGCACCGGGGTTCGCGTCGATCTTGTCCGCGAAGTCGGCGAGCGACGCGCCACGCGGCAGCCGGATCGCCTGCCCGTTACCGCGCGGGACCATCGCCCCCATGCGCGGCGCCTCGAGCCCGCTCTCCCATTCCTGCCGCTTCGCGCGCTTGGACTTGCGCTGCCGGCCGGGACGCCCACGGCCACCAGGACCGAAGGCACCCGCCGTCGTCCCGCCGCGACCACGGCCACCGGCGGCCGGACGACCGCCGCCACCGGGACCGCCGCCACCGGGACGACCCGGAGCGCCACCGCCGCCACCGGGACGGCCGGGGGCTCCCCCACGGGGAGCGAACCCACCGCCACCGGGACGCGGGCCACCGCCACCGGGACGGCCGGGGCCGCCACCGCCACCGGGACGGCCCGGGGCGCCACCCGCCGGACGGGGCTGGAACATGTTCGAGTTCGGCCGCGGGCCACCGGAGCCACCAGGACGCGGGGGCATCTGGCCCGGGGTCGGCCGGGGACCGCCGGAGCCGCCCGGACGCGGGGGCATCTGCCCCGGCGACGGACGCTGGCCACCGGGCCCACCCGGACGCGGACCGCCCGGACGCGGACCGCCCGGACGCGGCGCGCCGGGACGCGGCGGTGCCGAGGGGGAACCACCCTGACCGGACGCGGCACGCGGGCCGGCCGCCGGGGAGGTGTAGGGGTTGTTACCGGGCGCGGCCGGCCGCGGGCCGGGCCGGGGCCCGGGACGCGGGCCGCCGCCGGGGCCACCAGGACCAGCGGGGCCGCCGGTACGCGGACGACCCGGCGCGGCGGGACCCGGACGCGGGCCACCGGAAGCCGGCCGCTGCGGTGCGGCCGGCGGCGTGGCGGCCGTCGGGGCCGAGGTGACCGGAGCCGGGGCGGGAGCCGAGGGTGCCGGGGCCGGCGCCACGGGCGGCGCGGGCGGCGCGGCGGATGCCGCGGCCGCGGCGGGGCGCGGAGCCTGCGACGGCTGCGGCGCCACCGGCTGGGACTGGGGCGGCTGGGACTGAGCCGGCTGGGACTGGGGCGCGGCCGTCGGGGTGGACGGGCGCGATGCCCCGGGCAGCGGGGCCGGACCGGGGCGACCGGGAACCGGACGGCCACCAGGGCCGGGCCGGGGACCGGTGCCGGAACCTGGGCCGGGACGGCCGATGGCGGGCCCCGGACGGGGCGGCGGCATCGGTCGCGCGCCGTTGCCCGGACGACCGCCGGGACGCGAGGACGGAGCGGAGCCTTCCGCGGGGAAGGCCTCCTTCAGTTTCCGAACCACGGGTGCCTCGACTGTGGACGAGGCGGACTTCACGAACTCACCGAGATCCTTGAGCTTGGCGAGCACGGTCTTGCTGTCGACGCCGAGCTCCTTCGCAAGCTCGTGTACGCGGGCCTTTCCTGCCACGGTGCTCCTTCTTTCGGCCCGCGGTCCGTGCCCGCGTGACCTCGTTACCTGCCGGTCGTGATCATGGCTGCGTTCTCACTGCGCGGTCATCGCTGTCTCGACCTGCTTCCGTGTCGACGTCGATCTGGCGTCGCCTGCCGGCGCGGCCACCCGGGACCGATCTCTCGGCCCTGGCCGCCGCTCCGCTGTCCCACCGGCCCCCGCGTCAGGACACGCGGGCCGTACCACTGTTCTACATGCACACGTTGCGCGTGCGCTGTTCCAGGTGCGCTCTGACCTGCTTCAGCCCGAGCGGCCCCGCAACCCTGAGCGCCCGCGGGAACGCCTTGCGGCGCTCCGCGAGATCGACGCAAGCCGGATCGGGGTGCACATGGGCGCCCCGGCCAGGCATCCGACGGCGAACGTCCGGAAGAAGCTCCCCGCCGATTACGACGATACGCAACAGGCTCGACCGCGCCGCCCGGGTTCGACAACCGACACAGGTACGAATCGGTCCAGAGTCCCGGAGAGAACCCCGCTCGGCGTTCGAACGTGGTGCTCGGTCGGGGGTCACTCGAGGACTCGGGTCTGCAGGACGACTGAGCTCTGCAGGACCACTGGACCCTCCAGGACCACTGGATCCTGCAAATCGACCCGGCAAAACGACTCGGCTCTGCATGGCAGTCGGCTCCGCACGGCGCGCCACATCAAGTCTATCCCGTTGCGCCCCGAGAGTGGCCGCCCGTCGCGGAGGACCTCCGGGGCCCGGTCCCCGTCCCCGGACGACGGGGGGCCTCCCCGGCCGGCCGCTCCGCGCGCGGCTCGCTACCCTCGGTGTCGGAGTGGATGTCGATCCGCCATCCGGTGAGCCGGGCGGCCAGCCGGGCGTTCTGCCCCTCCCGGCCGATCGCGAGCGAGAGCTGGTAGTCGGGAACGACCACCCGCGCCGAACGGCTCGCCAGGTCGGTGACCTCCACCCGGGACACCCTGGCCGGCGAGAGCGCGCTGCCCACGAAGGACGCGGGATCCGCCGACCAGTCGACAATGTCGATCTTCTCTCCGTGCAGCTCCGCCATCACGGCACGCACCCGGCTGCCCATCGGGCCGATGCAGGCGCCCTTCGGGTTCACCCCGGCCGCCTTCGAACGCACCGCGATCTTCGTGCGGTGACCGGCCTCGCGGGCGATCGCGGCGAGCTCGACCGTGCCGTCGGCGACCTCGGGCACCTCCAGCCGGAACAGGCCCTTCACCAGCTCTGGATGGGTCCGCGAGAGGGTGACCGTCGGGCCGTGCATCCCGCGGGCCACGTGCACCACGTAGCACTTGATCCGGTCACCGTGCTCCAAGCGCTCGCCGGGAACCTGCTCGGCCGGGGGCAGCACGCCCTCCACCGTGCCGAGATCGACCAGCACGACGCGGGAACCGGCCCGCTGCTCGTGATGCTGGACCACGCCCGAGACCACCTCGTGCTCGCGGTCGGCGTACTGGCCGTAGGTGACCTCCTGCTGGGCCTCGCGCAGGCGCTGCATGATGACCTGCTTGGCGGTCATCGTGGCGATCCGACCGAAGTCCGCCGGGGTGTCGTCCCACTCGCGGGACGTCCCGTCCGGGCCGCTCTCCCGCGCGAAGACCGCGACCTCGCCGCTGGTCCGGTCGATCACCACCCGAGCGTCGTCGGCGGATCCGGTGGTGTGCTTGTAGGCGGTCAACAACGCGGTCTCGATCGCCTCGACGAGCGTGTCGAAGGCGATCTCCTTCTCGCGCTCGATTCCCCGCAGCGCAGCGACGTCGAGCTTCACCGGTTCATCTCCTTGCCGGGCCGGCCGATCAGGCCCGCTTCCGTGTCCACGGCACCATGATCTTCCACTACCTCGTCCGCCGCCGACGCGGCGGGGGCGCCACCGCCGGCGGCGCCGTACTCGTCCTCAGGACCGTCCTCATCGTCCTCGTCCTCGAGACCCTCGTCGTCCTCGAGACCCTCGTCGAGATCGACATCGCTCTCGGCGTCAAGGCCGAGGTCTGCGCCGGCGGGGAGCTCGGCGCCGGCATCGGCGTCAACATCGGTGTCGCCGTCGCCGTCGCCGTCGGCGTCGGTCGCCGACCCGAACTCGACCTGAACCGCCGCGCGTGCCACGGTCGCGTAGACCACCCGCTCGATCCGCCGGCGCACGGGACGCCCACGCCGGGCCGGGGCCGTCGGCACCGCCAGATCGGCGCCCTCGTCGTCGGCGGAGAGCACCCGACCCTCGACCTCGACGCCGTCCGCCCGGCGGACCACCACCAGCCGGCCGACCGCGCGACGCCAGTGCCGCGGCTCCACCAGCGGCCGGTCGACCCCGGGCGAGGTCACCTCGAGCACGTAGGCCCCGGAGATCGGGCTCGCGCCCGAGCCACCCGCGGCGCCACCGCTGCCACCGGTACCGCCAGCACCGTCAGCACCACCGGTGCCGACGTCCTCGCCGTCCAGGACCGCCGAGACGAGCCGGCTGGCGTCCGCGACGGCGTCGAGATCGATGCCGCCGTCCCGGTCCACGACGACGCGGACCACGCTGCGTGCCCCGGCCCGCGTGACGGAGATGTCCTCAAGGTCGAAGCCGGCTGTCGCCAGACTGGGCTCCAGACGGCGGCGCAGCTCCGCACGCACCGCGTCCGCGGCGGCCCGCGCTCCGCCCGTGCCCCGGGACGGCGCCGTCGACCGACGGACCCCCGCCCGGCCGGACTCTCCCGCCCTAGCCACCTCGCCCGTTCCTTCCCGCGCCGACGCGGCGCCCGTGCCCGTGGACCGCTCGGCCCCACCCGGTGTCGCCCCGACCGGTGCCTTCGGTGACCGGCCGCGGCAGCGGCGGAGATCGACGGCACCGTCGTCCCGGATGCGCGTGCCCGTGGAAGCGGGCGTCGAGCGTCACACGGTCGAGATCCCTTAGCCTACGTCCGCCGGCGGAGCACTCCAATCGGGGCCCGGTCCGGCTCGCCTGCCGACCGGTGCCACCGGCGCGCCGACGGCAGCACGCCGATGTGCGAAGCTGCCAGCCGTGCCCACCGCCGCCGGTCCCGGTCCGTCCCGCCGGGCCTTTCTGGCCGTGCTGCCACTGGCCGGGACGGGCGGGCTGCTCCTCGCCGGGATGTCCGGCTGCACCACCTCGACCGGCGGCGCTTCCACCAGCCGGGTCACCCCCGCCGACGTCACCGCCGCGGGAGCGGCACACACCCGGGAGACCGCGCTGATCGAGGCCTACGACAGCGCGATCGACCAGCACCCGGGCCTCGCGGAGACGCTGCGGGCGATCCGCGCCCAGCACGCCGAACACGCCCGCGAGCTGGTCGCCCAGGGCCTGCCCGAGGCCGCGACCGCGGCGGGCACGACGGGCACGCCGGCCGGGGCGAGCACGCCGTCCGGGGCGGGCCTGCGTTCCTCCCCGGCCGCGGACACTCCCCCGCCGGCCGGATCGGACACTCCGGAGACCCGGGCCACCACACTGAGCGCGCTGGCCGAGCTTGAGCGGACGACCGCAGCGGCGCACCGCACCGGCTGCCTCGCCGCCGGTGCCGGCCTGGCGCCGCTGCTGGCGAGCCTGTGCGCGGCCGAGTCCGCGCACGCCGAACTCGTCGCGGCACTGGGCGCACCGGGGGCGGCCGGATGACCGCCGAAGACGCCGCGGTCGTCGCCCTGTCCTCGATGCTCGCGGCCGCGCACGCGGCGGTCTACGCGACGGCGACCGCGGGCGGGGTCCTCGCCCCGCTCGGGGCCGCCGCGGGACCGGCCCGCGAGCTCGCCCGGGTGGCACACGATGATCATCGGACGCTGCGCGACTCGCTGGTCGCCGCGCTGCGGGCCCGCGGGGCGACGCCGCCGGCCGCGCTCGCCGCCTACCGGCTGCCGGTCGAGCCGGCCGGCGTCGCCGGGTCACTCGACCTGCTCGCCAGGGTCGAGGACCGCTCGGCCGTGGCCGCCCACGACGCGGTCGGCGTCCTCACCGGCGCCGACCGCGAACTCGCCGTCGACGCCCTGGTGGCGATGACCCTCCGTGGCCAACGCGCCCGCCTCGCCGCGGGAACCCCACCGGGCTCCGCGGTCCCCGCGCTTCCCGGAAGCTGACCCGCGCCCGCCCCGAAGCGAGTCACACGAGCAGCACACAACCCGGCCCGGACAACACGCTCGGCGGCTCTCCCGCCGGGCGCGTCCGGAGAGGCCGTTCAGCGACGTGGGGCGGGTGACCCAGGCCCGGGAGCGCCGAGCAGGTCGAGGACCTCGAGCAGGTGGCCGAGGCGGCCGATCACCGCATCCGCGAACATCGACGCGGACGCCCCGGCCGCGGCCCCGTCCGCACCGGGCAGATCCCGCGCGGCGGGGTCGCGGCCCAGGTCGGCCCGCCCCGCGAGATCGCGGCCCGCCACCGCCAGCCCAAGGGGATCACGCGGATCGAGGACCACCCCGTCGGGACCACCGCCGAGGCCCGCCGCGGCGCCGTCCGCCGATCCGCCGTCCGCGGAGCCACCGTCCGCGACCAGCACAGCCCGCATGCCGGCCGCCCGCGCGCCGCGGATGTCCGTCCGCAGCCGGTCGCCGACGAAGAGCACCCGGGACGGGTCGGTGACGCCCAGCGCGGCCAGCACCGCCTGGAAGGCGATCGGGTGTGGCTTGTCGAAGGGCAGGTCGCTCGTGTAGATCCTGGCGTGGAAGAGGTCGAGCAGGCCGTCGCGTTCGAGTAGGCGTTCGTGCCAGGCCCGTGGCCAGCGGGTGTTGGTGAGCAGGCCGACGAGCAGGCCGCGGGCACGCACGAGGTGCACGAGCAGCAGCGCCTCGGGATCGCACACCGTGTGCGGGGTCCAGGCGGCGAGGTCGCGCCGGCTGACCGCGCGCAGCACGGCCGCGGCCACGTCCACGCCGAGGGCCGCGGAGGCGGCCGCGAGCAGTTCGGTGACCGACCCGGTCATACCGCCCGCCGCGCCGTTGCCGGCCAGGCCGTCACTGCCGTCCCGGGCATGCCACCAGCTCGTCTCCAGGCCAGCCAGGATCGCGGTGATCTCGTCGGCGTGCGCGGACGAGATCTCCAGCGCGGTCATCCGCCACAGGTCGAGCAGGTCGACGTCGTGGAAGAGGGTGAGCGTCCCGCCCCAGTCGAACACCACGGCCGCGAGCGGCTTGCGGTCGTCGGGGAGGGATGTCCCGTCGACGGCCGGCACCGCGTCCGGGGCGAACCAGGAGAAGCCCACCGGCGCCCGCGCTATCGGGTGACCCAGGCGTCGGGCTCGTCCCTCAGGTCACGGACGATGTCGGGCAGCTTCCCGCTGGCGACGTCCGCGAGGGTCACCGACTCGAGCACCCGGCGCAGGTTGACCCGGACGGCGATCCAGACGTCCTGCAGGTGCTTGGCCGCGCCCTCGTACTGGGCGTTCTCCGGAGGGCGGCCGCGCACGCTGGCGAGCGGGCCGTCGGTCGCCCGGATCACGGTCGCGATCGTGATCTCCTCGGCTGGGCGGCACAGCTGGTAGCCGCCGTCGGCACCGCGGCGGCTCTGCACGAGGCCGCTGCGGCGCAGGTCGGTGAGGATGTTCTCGAGGAAGCGCAGGGGAAGATCCTGGGCCGAGGCGAGCGTCTCCCCCTTCACGAGGCTGCCGTCCGACGCGGCGAGCGTGAGCAGGGCCCGCAGTGCGTAGTCGGCCCGGGCGGAGATCTGCATGTCCCCCATCTTGCCGTCCGCACTGCGGGCGGGCTTCCCGTGGGCTCCTCATGGGCGGCCGGACCGCCCGTCCGGCCGACACCGGGCGAGGGCCGGACGAAGGTCAGACCGCTGACGTGTCCGCGCCGGAGAGCGGTCCGACCGGCCCGGTCGGACCGGTCGGATCCTCCTTCGGACGACCGTTCCGAGGACCACGAGCCGCCCTCACCGCGTTCGAGCCCTCGGAGAGCAGGCCGCGGCGCTCACGCATCCGCCGGTCGAGGATGTTGAAGACCGCGTCGACGGCGACGCCGATCGCGAAGATCGTCAGCATCGACACCAGCACGCCGACGGTGTCCGACAGGTCCCGGGCGTTCTGCAGGTCGGCGCCGATCGAGGGGTGCCCGGGCACGATGACGATCAGCTCGCCGGCCATCAGGCTGCGCCAGGCGAACGCCCAGCCCTGCTTGAGCCCGGCGAGCACCGAGGGGAACGCCGCCGGCGCCACGACGTGGCGGTACAGCGAGAACCCGCGCGCCCCCATACTGCGCCCGACCCGCACGAGCAGCGGCGGGACGTAGTCGACGCCGTAGATGACGCCGTTCGCCACGGACGGGGCGGCGCCCAGGACCACGACGAACATGATCGCGGACTCGTTGAGCTTGAACAGCAGGATCGCGAGCGGGACCCAGACCACCGACGGCATGGTCTGCAACGCGGTGATGAACGACCCCACCGCCGCGCGCAGCAGGCCGAACCGGGCGACCACCAGGCCGACGACGCCACCGAGCACGACCGCCACCGCGTAGCCCTCGCCGGCGCGCGTCAGCGTGCGGCCGAACGCGTCCCAGAACTCGGCGGTGCCGAGCTGGTCGAAGAACTCCGGCAGCGTGTCGCCGGGGCCGGGCAGCACGTAGGTGGGCTTCCACCCCGACCAGACGACGATCTGCCAGACGAGCAGGAACAGCGCGAGCGCGGCGATCTTCGGCCAGGTCACCGACCAGATCCGGCCCGCGGTCGGCCGCCCGGACGAGACGGGGAGGTCGAGGGCGTCCAGGCCGGCGAGCGCCTCGTCGGACGTCCGCTGCGCCGGGGTGGCGGGGTCGCCGGTGGCGGGGTCGCCGCCGGGCCCGGGGCCGAGGTTCCGGCCATCGGTCCCGCTACCGGCTTCCAGGGAGCGGCTGGTGACCGTGTCGGTGTCAGTGGCCATGGCGGGCGACCTCCTGCCGCAGCCGCGCCGTCACGACGGAGGCGAGCTCGGATACCTGGTGTTCGTCGATGCGGCGGGGGCGATCCATGGCGACGTCGAAGATCTCCGCGACCCGTCCGGGCCGGGAGGAGAGCAGGACGATCCGGTCACCGAGGCGCACGGCCTCCCGGACGTCGTGGGTGACGAACAGGACGGTGACCCCGGTCTCGCGCCAGATCCGCTCCAGCTCGTCGTGGAGCAGGTCGCGGGTCATCGCGTCGAGGGCACCGAACGGCTCGTCCATGCAGAGGATGTCCGCCTCCTGGGCGAACGCCCGGGCGAGGCTGACCCGCTGGCGCATGCCGCCGGAGAGCTCGTGCGGGCGGCGGCCGCCCTGGCCGGCCAGGCGGACCATGCCGAGCAGCTCGTCGACCCGGGCCCGGCGCGTCGCCTTCGGCACCCGGCGCAGCTTCAGCGGCACCTCGACGTTGCCGCCGGCCGTGAGCCAGGGCAGCAGGGCCGAGTCCTGGAACATCATCCCGACCCGGCGGCCACCGGTGTCGACGGTGCCCACGGTCGGCCGGTCGAGCCCGGCGACCAGGCTGAGCAGGGTCGATTTGCCGCAGCCCGACGCCCCCAGCAGACAGACGAACTCGCCGGGACGGACATCCAGGTGGATGCCGTCGAGGGCGTGGACCTGACCGGCGCCGGCACCGAAGACCCGGCTGACGCCGTCGATCCGCAGCGCCGTGTCCGTCGCGAGCGCGGTCACAGCTTGCTCCCCTCAGGGTATGTCGTGATCTGGACGCGGAACGGGCTGCGCGGCCGGTGTGGCACCGGCCGCGCAGCCTCGGTCGCGGCATCGCCGGGCTGGGGCAGAGCCCGGATCGCGGCCCGGCGGACGGGAGGCGCCCACCGAGCCGCGGTCGATCGGTCGTTCAGTTGTGCAGAGGTTCAGTTGTGCGGAGACCTACCTGTGTGGAGGCCTACTTGTCCGAGACCGCGGGGTCGCCGGCGTCCGCCAGCAGCTCGTTGAGGATCTTCAGGTCGAAGATGCCGTCGAGCTTGGGGTCCTCGATGAGCCCGAGCTCCTCCTGATGCGCCGCCGAGAGGAACAGCGACTTGGCGATCGGGTCCGGGCCGAAGGTCAGCGTCTTCCAGGCCGAGGTGACGACGCCGTCGGCGAGCGGCTTGCCGGTGAGCTTGTCCAGCGCCTCGTTCGCGGCAGTCTGCCCGGCGGCCGGGTCGGCGTTGAGCTGCTCGATCGCCGTGATGTTGGCGGCGATGAGCCGGCGGACGATCTCGGGGTTCTTCTCCAGGTACTCCGTGCGGACGATCAGGAGGGTGGTGACGAACTTCCCGTCGGTGTCAGGCCACTCGTCGGCCTCGTTGACGAGCACCTTGCCGCCCTCGGCGACCAGCCGGGAGGCGACCGGCTCAGGCACCCAGGCGCCATCGATGGCGCCGGACTTGAAGGCGTCGACCGTGACCGAGTTCTCCTGCGGGCGGATCGAGACGTCACCGCCGCCCTTGGTGTCCGTCACGAGCCCGTTCTTCTTCAGGTAGAACCGCAGCGCGACGTCCTGGGTGTTGCCCAGGCTCGGGGTCGCCAGCGTCTTGCCACGCAGCTGCTCGACCGAGGTGATCTCGGGCTTGACGACCAGGGCCGCCCCGCCGGAGGTGACGCCGGAGACGATCCGGATGGCCTCGCCCTTGGACTTGATGAACGTGTTCACCGCGGGGTTCGGGCCGATGAAGCCGGCGTCGAGCGCGCCGGAGAGGATCGCCTCCGCCTCCGTGGTGCCCGAGTTGAAGGTCGACGGCTCCAGCTTCACGCCGGAACCCAGCTCCTTGGCAAAGATGCCCTGCCCCACGCCGACGAGCGCCGGGGCGTGCGTGAGGTTCGGGAAGTACCCCAGCCGCAGGGTCCCGGTCACCTCCCCGGACGCCGACACGGACTCCGTTCCCCCGTCGTCGCCCGAGCAGGCGGTGACCGCCAGCGCCAACGCACCGGCAGCAACCAGTGGCACGAACCGCTGCCACAGCCTCTTGGGCCTCATCACGTTCCCTTTCCCACACGCACGGCGCCTTGCACAAAGTCGATCGAGCGCATCAAGTCGATTGGATACATCGGGAAAGCAAGGATGCCAGACCAAGGGTCTTCCCGTCACCGGAATTCACACGGATGACACGATTTCCCACCACGCGTGAACGCCCGGTCGCGTAGGGCGCTCGCAGCTGGCGGGCGCCGGACGAAACCGGGCGGAAAGATGCGCGGAACGTGGCCGCTCAGTGCACGTCGGTCACCAGCGCGCTCTGGTCAGAACAGGATCGAGGCGAAGGTCCCCACCTGCTCGAACCCCACGCGCTCGTAGGCGCGCCGGGCGGGGTGGTTGAAGTCGTTCACGTACAGGCTGACCACCGGGGCGAACGTCGCCTGGGCGAGCGCCACGACGCTGGCCGTCCCGGCGGCGCCGAGGCCACGGCCACGCAGGGCCGGATCGACCCAGACGCCCTGGATCTGGCAGACGTCGCCGGCGACCGCGCCGATCTCGGCCTTGAACAGCACCCGGCCGTCCTCGATGTGGGCGAACGAGCGGCGCTGGCCGACGAACTCGGCGACACGCGAACGGTAGAGCGCGCCGCCGTCCGCACCGACCGGGGAGACGCCGATCTCCTCGGTGAACATGGCGATGCAGGCGGGGAGCAGCACGTCCAGCTCGTCCGGCCGGACCAGGCGGACCGCCGGGTCCGGCGCGATGCGCGGCGGGGCCTGGATCGCGAGTAACGGCTGGTCGGCGCGGATCTCCCGGGCCGGGCCCCACACCGGCTCCAGGTGCCGCCACATGGCGGTGACGGCCGAGCCGACGCCCACGATCGACGAGCAGCGGCGGCCCTGCCGGCGGGCCCGCTCGGCGAAAAGCTTCGCCGAGGCCGGGCCCGCCGCCACGGGCCACAGGTTGGCGCCTGAGTAGCACAGGGCGGTCAGGGTCCCGTCGACCGTGTGGCCCCACACCTCGGCGCCCAGGCGCCAGGGGTCCAGACCGCACGCCGCCACCCGCGACGCGACGAAGACATCGGCTACCGGGTTGCGGCCCAGCAGCTGGGTGACCGCGGGCAGATCCCGATCGTCAAGCAGCCGGGTCGGAGCGGAGCGAAGCGGCAGACCCATCCAGCCCTTCCAGGTACTAGGCCACGGACACCGACGGCGAGCCGGAGGCCGCGCCGCTGGCCTCCATCTCCTCGGCCAGCCGCATGGCCTCCTCGATGAGAGTCTCCACGATCTGCGCCTCAGGCACCGTCTTGATGACCTTTCCGCGCACGAAGATCTGCCCCTTGCCGTTGCCGGAGGCGACACCGAGGTCGGCCTCACGGGCCTCGCCGGGGCCGTTGACGACACAGCCCATGACGGCCACCCGCAGCGGCACCTCCATGCCCTCCAGGCCGGCGCTGACCTCGTTGGCCAGGGTGTAGACGTCCACCTGGGCGCGGCCGCAGGACGGGCAGGAGACGATCTCCAGCTTGCGCTCGCGCAGCCCGAGCGACTCCAGGATGGCCGCGCCGACCTTGACCTCCTCGATCGGCGGCGCCGACAGTGAGACCCGGATCGTGTCGCCGATGCCCTCGGACAGCAGCGCCCCGAAGGCCACCGCGGACTTCACGGTGCCCTGGAACGCCGGGCCCGCCTCGGTCACACCGAGGTGCAGCGGGTAGTCACAGGCCTGGGCGAGCAGCCGGTAGGCCTGGATCATCACCACGGGGTCGTGGTGCTTCACCGAGATCTTGATGTCACGGAAGTCGTGCTCCTCGAACAGCGAGCACTCCCACAGCGCCGACTCGGCGAGCGCCTCCGGCGTGGCCTTGCCGTACTTCTCCAGCAGCCGCTTGTCGAGCGAGCCGGCGTTGACCCCGATGCGGATCGGGACCCCGGCGCCCTTCGCCGCCCGCGCGATCTCGCCGACCTTGTCGTCGAACGCCTTGATGTTGCCCGGGTTCACCCGGACGGCGGCGCACCCGGCGTCGATCGCGGCGAAGACGTACTTCGGCTGGAAGTGGATGTCGGCGATGATCGGGATCGGCGACTTGCGGGCGATCGTCGGCAGCGCGTCGGCGTCGTCCTGGCTGGGCACCGCCACCCGCACGATCTGACATCCGGCGGCGGTGAGCTGGGCGATCTGCTGAAGGGTCGCGTTGACGTCCGAGGTCAGCGTGGTGCACATCGACTGGATGGAGACCGGGGCGTCACCTCCGACCGGGACGTTGCCCACGTGGATCTGCCGGCTGAGCCGCCGCGTTCCGACCGGACGAGGCGGAGCGGCGGGCATGCCCAGAGTTACGGTCACGATGTCCTCACTGGCGTGTCGGATGCTTGATCGTCAGATGGCGACCCGGCCAGGCCCGTCACGGACGGGATCGTCCGGGTCAGTCGGCGTCGTGCGGGGCGGCGCACTCACGACGGCCAGACGCGACGCCCGCACCGGAACTACCGGCGACCGGGACGTCCGCAGACCACCACCGCGCGCCACCGCGGGTACACGGCAGCTACTGATTGATGCGGATGGGGTTGACGATGTCGGCGGACAGAATGATCAGACTGAACCCGACGAGAACGACGACCGTGGCGTACGTGGCTGGTAACAGCTTGGCGAAGTCCACCGGCTGCACCGGGCCTCGATAGCCACGCAGCCGACGCAGGCCGTGTCGGGCCTGCTCGAAGCCGAGCACCGCGATGTGCCCGCCGTCGAGCGGGAGCAGCGGCAACAGGTTGAAGATCCCGATGGCGAGGTTGATCGCGGCGACGAGGATCAGGAAACCGCGGATCCGGTCGGTCCAGCCGTCGTCCGCCGCGGCCACCTCACCGCCGAGGCGGGCCGCGCCGACCACACTGATGAAACCGCTCTCGTCGCGGTTGTCACCGAAGATGCGGCCAATGTCATCGATCCGTTCGGTGAACGTCTCGTACATCCCGGTGAACCCGGAGCCGATGACCGAGAACGTCTCGGGAACCGCCGAGAGCGGGCCGTAGTCGACGGTCTCCTGACCGGGGCTGACCCCCAGGGCGCCGACCGGGTCCTTGCCCGCGAGGCCGGTCTCGCGGTCGCGCAGCACCTCGACGAGGTCCGGCCGCAGCGTGACGTCCGCGCCGTCGCGGGACACCACGAGCACCGCCGGGCCCGGCCCGTGATCGCGCACGAGCCGGGTGAACTTCTCCCAGGTGGTGACGGCCACACCGTCGAAGCTCACCACCCGGTCGCCGACCCGCAGCCCGGCTGCCGCCGCCGGCCCCGGGCCGGTGCAGGCGGACGTCGTCGCCACGCAGCTCGTGCGCCCGATCATCGTCTGGCTCTGCTGGGTGGTGCCGATGGTGACCAGCACCCCGTAGATCAGCACGATCGCGATGACGAAGTGCACGAACGACCCCGCCGACATCACCACCAGCCGGGCCCGCGCCCGCGCCTTGTAGAAGGCACGGGGCTCGTCCGCCGGGTCGATCTCCTCGAGGGAGGTCATCCCCTCGATCTTGACGAACCCGCCGGCGGGGATGGCCTTGATGCCGTACTCGGTCTCCCCGCGCTGCTTCGACCACAGGGTGGGGCCGAAGCCGACAAAGAAACGGGACGCCTTCATCCCGAAGTAGCGGGCGGTGACGAAGTGCCCCGCCTCGTGCAGGACGACGGAGACGAACAGGGCGAGGACGAAGGCGACGATGCCCAGAGTTGCCATCAACCATGTCCTCCGGCCGCCACGGGATGCCCGCCGGCCTTCTCGATCAGGCGGTTCGCGGCGGCGCGGGCCTCACGCTCGACGGCGAACACCTCGTCCAGCGTCGGACGGGCGATCACCTCGTGTGCCTGCACCACCTCGGCCACCAGGTCGACGATACGGACGAAGGGCAGCTGCCCGGCGAGGAAGGCCGCGACGGCCTCCTCGTTCGCCGCGTTGAACACGGCCGGCGCGGTCCCGCCGAGGCGGCCCGCCGTCCGGGCGAGGTCCACCGCGGGGAACGCGACGGTGTCCAGGGGCTCGAAGGTCAGCGACTGGGCGCGCGTCCAGTCCATCGGCGGCTGGGCCAGCGGCACCCGGTCCGGCCAGCCCAGGGCCAGCGCGATCGGGAGCCGCATGTCCGGCGGCGACACCTGCGCGATGGTCGACCCGTCGTTGAACTCGACCATCGAGTGAACCAGCGACTGCGGGTGGACGACGACCTCGATGTCGTCATACGGCACGCCGAAGAACAGGTGGGCCTCGATCAGCTCGAGGCCCTTGTTCATCAGCGTCGCCGAGTTGATCGTGACCAGCGGGCCCATCGCCCAGGTCGGATGGGCCAGTGCCTGCTCCCGGGTGACCCCGGCCAGGTCGTCCCTGCTCCGGCCACGGAAGGGCCCGCCGCTGGCGGTCAGCACCAGTTTGTGGACTTCCTCACGCCGCCCCCCGCGCAGGCACTGCGCGAGCGCCGAGTGCTCGGAATCCACCGGGACGAGCCGGTCCGGGTTGCCGCCGAGCGCGTCGAGCACCAGCGGGCCGCCCGCGACCAGCGACTCCTTGTTCGCCAGCGCGACCGTCGCGCCGGCCTTGAGGGCCGCCAGCGTCGGCGCGAGCCCGACCGAGCCGGACACCCCGTTGAGGACGATGTCCGCCGGCCAGGACGCGATCTCGCTGGCCGCATCGGGCCCGGCGAGGATCTTCGGGACGGCGAACTCGCCACGGCGGTAGCCGCGCTTGGACGCCTCCGCGAAGAACGCGAGCTGAAGGTCCTGCGCCGACGAGGCCGCGGCCACACCGACCGCCTCGACCCCCAGGTCGAGCGCCTGCGCCGCGAGCAGGTCGACCCGCGACCCGCCTCCCATCAGCGCCACCACCCGGAACCTGTCCGGGTTGCGGCGTACGACATCTATCGCCTGAGTCCCGATCGAGCCGGTGGACCCGAGCAGAACAACCTCACGCTGGACCGAAGCCTCCGCCACGCTGCCTATTCTCGCAGGCCCTTCGACGCTTCGACCGAGGCCTGTTCGGTTCATGACAGGTGAGGCCCGAAGGTGCGCAATGGGTGTAGCCGCGCCTACGACTGGTCAACACCCGGAGCATCCGGGTGTGACCTGCCCGCCCCTGTCCGTACCCCCCGGCGGCGGATGTCTCACCGGGCGTGACCAGCATCTTCGTTCTCCTGCCCGCCGCCCGCGGACGCCTCACCGGGCGCGACGTGCCCGTCTGTGCCCCTACCCGGCGCCCGCGGAACCGTCACGAGGAGCGACGTGCCCGTTCGTGCCCCTGCCCGCCGCCCGACGAGGCATCACCAGAAGCGACGTGCCCGTCCGTGCGACTACCCGGCGCCTGCGGGCGTCTCACCGGTCGGCGTCGCGCTCGTGGACGGGCCGGGCGGCGCCGACGGCGCCGGGTCGGGATCGTCGCTCGCCCCGGTCGGTGTGGGCTCGGGCTGGTCACCGGGTGCCGCCGAGGCGGGCGGGGTGGTCGCGGGTGCCCCCGCCGGCGGCTGGGTCGGCGCGGTGGCGCCGCCCGTGGCCGCGCCGCCCGTCGCGGGCGCGCCGCCTCCCGAGCCGCCACCGGTCACCGTCCGGCCGTCGGCCGGGTGGCCGCTGAAGAAGGCCAGCGCCACGACGGTCGCGCTCAGGTTCGTCACCGTGCCACCCAGCTCGGGCCGTGGTGCCGCGCCCGGCCAGGTGTGCCCGCCGCCCTGCATCGCCAGGGTGCCGACGTCCTTGCCGGCCGGGCAGGTCGTCCAGCTCGTCCGCGCGACGTGGGTGAAGTCCTGCGCCGTCGAGTGCTCGCCGCCGCAGCCGAGAGCGCGCGCGTACCTGTCGGTGCGGGCCCCCACCGGTTGGGCGACGAGCCCGTTGTAGGGGGCGGTGCGGGCCTGGCCCCCGCCGTTGAACGGCGCGATCCGATCGTCGGTGCCGTGCAGCTCGAGCAGGCTGGCCCGTGGCGCGGCGCAGGCATCCGGCAAGCGGCTCGACGCGACCGTGACCACCGCCGCGAAGCGCTCGGGCAGCGCGCAGGCCAGCGCGAGGACCATGTCGGCGCCGTCGGAGAAGCCGCTGGCGAACACCCGCTTCGGGTCCAGGCACATCCGGCCGGTCAGGTCGTTGAGCAGCGCGCCGACGAAGAGAACGTCATCCGGGCCCACCTTGGCCGAGCGGGTGAAGTTCCACCGGTTCGACGCCCCGACCGGGATGGCGACGGCGTAGCCGGCCCGGGTGCCGCTGTCCGCCATCTGGGTGTACTGCTCGAGCTCCTGTGCGGGCTGCCCGTAACCGTGCAGGTTCAGCACCAGCGGCAGTGCGGTACCCGCCCCGCCGCCCTGCGGGACGGCCAGCAGGAACTGCCGGTCGACGTCGCCGACGTGGATGGTCTCGGTGGTGACGCCCGCCGGCAGGCTGCTGCCGGTCTCGCAGCCGCTGCGCGGTGGCGGCGGGACGGTCGGTGCCGCCACGGCGGCGGGCCCGCCGGAGGCACCGCCCGCTCCGCCCAGCGCGGACGCGACCGGGGACGAGGAACCGGTCGCCTCCCCGGGATCCTGCGACATCGCGTACCAGACCAGGAGCAGGAGCACCCCCGCCGCCGCGGTGAGCGGCAGCCACAGCGTGTTCGCCGGACGCGACCCGTGCCGCAGCGCGCTCGACCGGGCCAGCCCCTGCCGGGCGGCCCCCGACCGCGCGGAGCCGGCCCCGGCCCGGCCGTGGCTACGCCGACGACCGGCGGAGTTCCCGGTGGCCACGACTACCGGCCCGCCCTCGAGCGCACGGGCGGCTCCGCGGCGAGTTGCCCGCAGGCCGCGGCGATCTCCCGGCCCCGGGTGTCCCGGACGGTGGCCGCCACCCCGCGGGCCCGCAGGCGCTCCACGAAGACACGCTGGCCGCGCGGGGCGCTCGCCTGCCAGGACGAGCCGCCCGTCGGGTTGAGCGGGATGAGGTTCACGTGCGCGAGCTGGCCGGCCAGCAGGGCGGCCAGCGCGTCCGCGCGCTCGGGCGAGTCGTTGACGCCGTCGATCAGGGCGTACTCGATGCTCACGCGCCGCCCCGTCACCCGGGCGTACTCCCACGCGGCGGCGAGCACCTCGGCCACCGGCCATCGGGTGTTGATCGGGACGAGCTCGTCGCGCAGCTCGTCATCCGGGGCGTGCAGGGACACGGCGAGGGTCACCGGCAGCCCCTCACCGGCGAGGCGACGGATCGCCGGGACCAGGCCCACCGTGCTGACCGTGAGCCCGCGGGCGGAGAGGCCCAGCCCGTCGGGCGCCGGGTCGATGAGGCGGTGCAGGGCGGCGAGGAGGGCGGCGTAGTTCGCCAGCGGCTCCCCCATGCCCATGAACACCACGTTCGACAGCCTGCCGGGACCACCGGGCAGGCCACCCTCGGCCGTCGTTCGGGCCGCCATCGTTCGAGCCGCGTCCACCACCTGTTCGACGATCTCGGCGGTCGAGAGGTTGCGGGTCAGCCCGCCCTGGCCCGTCGCGCAGAACGGGCATCCCATGCCGCAGCCCGCCTGGCTCGAGACACAGACCGTCGCCCGCTGCGGGTAGCGCATCAGCACCGACTCGATCTTGGCGCCGTCGACGGTACGCCAGACGGTCTTGCGGGTCTGGCCACCGTCGCAGTCGAGGGCGGTGGCCGGCGTGAGCAGCCTCGGCAGCATCGCCTCGACGAGCGCGGGGCGGATCGAGGCGGGCAGGTCCGTCATCAGGTCTGCGTCGTCGGCACGCAGGTGGTGGGTGAAGTAGTGGCGGGCCAGCTGGTCGGCGCGGAACGCCGGCAGGCCCAGTGACGTGGCCACGGCCCGCCGCTCGTCCCGGGAGAGGTCCGCGAGGTGGCGCGGCGGCCTGGACCGCCCTGACACCAGTGGCAGGAGGTTTCCGGATTCGGCGGTCGTGGCTGTCATGGCCAGTCCAGTCTGCCAGGAGCCCCGGGCACGCGACGAATCGGTGATCGGTCAGCCGAGGAACGCGGTGATGAGCAGCCAGGCAACGGGCGCGGTACACAGCAGCGAGTCCAGCCGGTCCATGAGGCCGCCGTGGCCGGGCAGCAGGTTGCCCATGTCCTTGATGCCGATGTCCCGCTTGAGCAGCGACTCGCCGAGGTCGCCCACGGTCGCCGTGCAGGCGACGGCGGCGCCGAGCAGCGCGCCCTGCCAGATCTCGGCGCCCAGCGGCCACGCCATCAGCACGCTGGCGACGACGACGCAGCCCACCACCGATCCCGCGAACCCCTCCCAGGACTTCCCGGGCGACACGCTGGGCGCGAGCTTGTGCCGCCCGCCCGACAGCACACCCGCGGTGTAGCCGCCGATGTCGCTGGCCACGACGGTTCCGAGGAACGCGATGGTGCGCCAGTGGCCGTCCGGGGCGGAGGTGAGCAGCGTGGCGAACCCAGCCGGAAAGCCGACATACGCGGAGGTGAACGCGCAGGCCGCGGCGTCCCGCAGCCGCGCCTGACGCCCGCCGCCGTGACGCCCGCCGCCGGCCGGGTCGCGCACCGCGCGGACGGCGACGGCGGCCAGGGTCGTGCCCGCGAGCGCGAGCGCGAGCCCGTTGGTGCCGGACGTGTAGGCGGCCACGGGCATCGCGATCGCCCCGGCGGCCAGCGGGACGAGCGGCACGCTCATCCCCGCGACATGCAGGGCACGGACCACCTCGTAGGTGCCGACCGCCACGGCGGCGCTGACCACCGCGACCCAGATCGGGTACAGCGTGAACAGCGGGACGAGGATGACCGCGCCCAGCACGACCCCGACGGCGATCGCCGCGGGCAGGTCGCGCCCGGCCCGGATCACCCGCCGGCCGTTCCGCGGGGCCCGGCCGCCGCGCGGCCGCTCCGAGGCTGTCTCCGGGGGCGCAGCCGCGTCCGGCGTTGCCGCTGTGCCCGAGGCGGAGTTGGCCGGTGCCGGACCGGCCGGAACGGGGTCGGCCGGGGCCAGGTCGACCGGGCGGGGATGCACCGGCACGTCGCCGGCGTTCCCCCGCCCCCCGTCGGGGGTGTCCGCGCGGTCAGTCACGGAGGCGTCCTCGGGAGGAACCCCCAGGGCCGAGACGCTCACGGCGCCGCGAGGTCCGCCGTCCACCGGCCGCCCGCCAGCTTGCCGACGAGACGGAGACGGGGACGGGAACCCGGGCGCAGGGGCCGGGACAGCGGATGGGCACGGCGTCGCACGCGGACGGGCGCTGGTCGAGGGTCAGACCGACAACAGGTCCGACTCCTTGATGCGAAGCAGTTCGTCGACCTGGCTGACGTAACGGTGGGTGGCCTCATCGAGGTCCTTCTCCCCGCGGCGTCCCTCGTCCTCGCCGGCCTCGCCGTCGCGGACGATCCGGTCGATCGCGTCCTTCGCGTGCCGGCGGATGTTGCGGATGCTGACCCGGGCCTCCTCGGCCTTGGTGCGGGCCACCTTCACCAGGTCACGACGGCGCTGCTCGGACAGCTCCGGGAAGACGCACCGAATGATCGTCCCGTCGTTGCTCGGGTTGACCCCGAGGTCGGAGTCACGGACGGCCTTCTCCACCGCGCCGAGCGACGACTTGTCGTACGGGGTGATGATGACCATGCGCGGCTCGGGGATGTGGAACGAGGCGAGCTGCTGCACCGGCGTGGGAGCGCCGTAGTAGTCCACCAGGACCTTCCCGAAAACCGCTGGCGTGATCCGCCCCGTGCGGATGTTGGCGAAGTCGTCCTTGGCGACCGAGACGGCCTTGTCCATCTTCTCCTCGGCCTCGAGGAGCGTGTCGTCGATCACCGCGCACCTTCCGTTCCGTACGTCTCGACTCCGACCAGCGTGCCGATCTTCTCACCCCGGACGGCGCGGGAGATGTTCCCCTCGGTCAGGAGGTCGAAAACGACAATGGGCAGGTCGTTGTCCATGCACAGGCTGATCGCGGTCGCGTCCATGACCTTCAGGCCGCGCGCGAGGACCTCGCTGTAGGTGAGGCTGTCGAACCGGACGGCGCCGGCGTTCGTCGCCGGATCGGAGTCGTAGACCCCGTCGACCTTCGTCGCCTTGAGTACCGCCTGCGCCTTGATCTCCAGCGCCCGCTGGGCGGCGGTGGTGTCCGTCGAGAAGAACGGTGCCCCGAGGCCGGCGCCGAAGATGACCACGCGCCCCTTCTCCAGGTGCCGGATCGCGCGCAGGGGGAGGTAGGGCTCGGCGACCTGGCCCATGGCGATCGCCGTCTGCACGCGGGTGACGATCCCCTCGCGCTCCAGGACGTCCTGCAGGGCCAGGCAGTTGATGACCGTGCCCAGCATGCCCATGTAGTCGGCGCGGGCGCGGTCCATGCCCCGCTCGGCGAGCGCCTGGCCGCGGAACATGTTGCCGGCCCCCACGACTATGGCGACCTCGATGCCCGAGCGGCTCACCTGGGCGATCTGGCGCGCGATCGTCGCCAGCGTCACCGGGTCGATCCCGAGCGGCTCACCACCGGCGAAGGCCTCGCCGGAGAGTTTCAGCAGGAGGCGGGTCCACCGCGGCCCGGGCTCGGTGCGGGCGGCGGGATCCACCCCTCCAACGGCACTGTCGGCGTCATCGGTCACAGGCGGCTCCTTCGCCGGCGGCCGGGATCAGCGGCCAAGGATGTTCATGCTGACAGCAGTCTGCCGCACGACTCCGGCACGGCTGCCCGTGGCCCCGCGTGGCGCGTCGACCAGCGCGAACCGTGGCGGGCTCAACCGCCGCGGTCACCCGCCGGCGAGCACGGACGTCGCTCGCGCCCACGTGCCGCACCCGGGCCCCGCACGGACTCCGGCCCGACACCCGCGGAGGTCCTCCCCCACCGGGTGCCCGGCCGTGTCACGTCGCCCGGCGCGGTGCGCTCGCGCTCAGGCCTGCTTGATGTTGAACCGGGCGAACCGGCCCACTTCGATCTTCTCACCCAGCGCGGATCCGGCCTGCTCCAGCAGCGCGCGGATCGTGAGCTTGCCGTCCTTGACCCAGGGCTGGTCCAGCAGGACGACGCTCTTGACGTAGCCGTTGACCCGACCCTCGACGATCTTCGGGATGGCCTTGTCGTTCTTGCCCTCTTCGCGGGCGGCCGCCTCGTAGATCTTCCGCTCCTGCTCGAGCACCTCGTTCGGGATCTGCTCGGCGGTCACGTACAGCGGGTCCGCCGCGGCGATGTGCTGGGCGAGGTCCCGCGCGAGCTGCTTGAAGTCGTCGGTCTTGGCGACGAAGTCAGTCTCGCAACGCAGCTCGATGAGCACGCCGAGCGTCGGCGGGAGCTGCGGGTCGGTGCGGTGCAGGTACGACTCGACCAGCCCGTTCGCCGTGCTGCGGCCCGCGCGCTTGGCGACCTGCGCGAGGCCCTTCTCGCGCAGCCAGGACTTGGCCTTCTCGAAGTCACCGTCGTGGTCGACGAGCGCCTTCTTGACGTCGCTCATCCCCGCGCCGGTCAGTTCCCGGAGCTTGCGGATGTCGGCGGCTGTGATGTCTGCCATGGTGCTCTTCTCGTCAGTTCCGATTGCTGGCGATGGTGGGCGTTCTGTCTCGGCGCCGAAACACACGCGACGCCGCCGCGCGGAGGCGCCCCCGGGGCCGCTCGTCGCCCGCCCGCGGCGGTCGACGTCCGTCCTCCCAGGGGTCGCCCGCCCCGACAGTCGCACGGACGGCCCTACCGGGGCTGGAACGGGTTCTCCGGGGACGTGGTCACGCCCCCGGAGAACCCGCGTGAGACCAGGATGTGTCAGACGGCGGTGCCGACCGCGTCCGGCTGGGGCTGCTCCTCGGTGGCCGTCTCGACAGCCGCGACCGCCTCGGTCGGCTCGGTCGGCTCGGCGGCCTCGGCCGCCACCGGGGCGGCGGGGGCGGCAGGCGCCTCGGCCGCGGCGTCCCCACGCAGCAGGGCCTGCTCCCACTCGGCGAGCGGCTCCTCGCCGGTGGACTGCTCCGGCTTGGCCTCGGCGTTGCTCGACGCGCCGGCCCGCGACATCAGACCCTCGGCCACCGCGTCGGCGACGACACGGGTCAGCAGCGCCGCGCTGCGGATCGCGTCGTCGTTGCCCGGGATCGGGTAGTCGACCTCGTCGGGGTCGCAGTTGGTGTCGAGGATCGCCACGACCGGGATGCCCAGCTTGCGGGCCTCACCGACGGCGATGTGCTCCTTCTTCGTGTCCACGACCCACACCGCGCTCGGCACGCGGGCCATGTCGCGGATACCACCGAGGGTGCGCTCGAGCTTCGCCTTCTCCCGGGTCAGGACGAGCTGCTCCTTCTTGGTGCGCACCTCCGTGCCGCCGGTCAGCTCGATCTCCTCAAGCTCCTTGAGCCGCTGGAGCCGCTTGTAGACCGTGGAGAAGTTGGTCAGCATCCCACCGAGCCAACGCTCCTTGACGAAGGGCATGCCGACCCGCTGGGCCTGCTCCTCAATCGCCTCCTGTGCCTGCTTCTTCGTCCCGATGAAGAGGACGGTGCCGCCGTGGGCGACCGTCTCCTTGACGAAGTCGTAGGCGCGGTCGATGTACGACAGCGTCTGCTGGAGGTCGATGATGTAGATGCCATTGCGCTCCGTGAAGATGTAGCGCTTCATCTTCGGGTTCCAGCGCTTGGTCTGGTGCCCGAAGTGCACGCCGCTCTCGAGGAGCTGCTTCATGGTGACGACGGCCATGATCCGTCGCTCCCTTCCCGCCCGGCCCGCGGGCCGGGACGCCTCGGTTGTGACGGCCCCGGCGGAAAACCGGAGCCCCTGACGCCCGGATGGCCGTGGCCGCCGCGAGGCGACGGACCGAGGAGGCCCTCCCGGTCAGTGCCGGGAGTGGGCGTGCGAACTGAGCCCGCGAGCGGTGGGAGATCGACCGAACGACCGCCACCCGACCGCCATCGGAGACGCACCTGGCGCCGACGGCGCTGTAGAAAACCGTGAAACACCACAGCGCCGAGAACACCTCAGCATCAGGAACACCGCGACGAGACCGCGACACGGCACAGCTGCGCCGCAGGACCACCGCGACGTCCAGGAAGCCGGGAACGCACCGACCAACGGACTCCGTGTCGATGATACCCGGCCGCCGTGGCCACTCCCCACTCCCCGAACCAGCGACGCCGGCCCCCGCCCGGCCCAGCTCAGCATGGGGCACGGCCGGATATGCCACGCGACACTGGGCCGGGCGGGGCGGGTGGGCACGGACCGGAGCGGTCCGGGGCGGCGGAACAAGGTGCGGGCGGGACACCCATGGCGGTGCGGTCCATCGATCACAGGCCGGCCGCGGCTCGCCCACGGAAGGCCGGAGCGGCCCCTCGGCCCGCATGGTGGAGCCCGCTCTCGGCGGCCGGCGATACCCGACCATAAGCGCCAAGAGACACCCGAAGACACCGTCTTCGCTCTTTCATTTTCGGTTATCCACATTTGCCGTTGGGTAGCTGCATTTGCCGCCGCATGCACGCATCCTGATGTTGCTGGCAAACCGAGCCCCCGCGAGCCAGCAAGGCGGCGGCCGGGCCCACCCCCGACCGGACCCGGCCGCCGCCCCCACACCGTCCACGGAGCCTCGCTCCCCCACCCCGCCCGCGGCGACGACGCCGGCCGGCGCCGATCGCAGCCAGCCGATCACTGTCGGCCATCAGCGGTCACGCATGGCCGCCGTGTCGGGCTGCCGCGGTCGGCTGCCGAATCCGGAGGCGAACCGCCGTGCCCCACCCGCCGCGTTTCGACCCGCACTGGCTCGTGATCCCCGCTCTCGCGCTGATGATCGCCCTGGGCTGCCCCGGGCGGGTACCGATCCGCGGGTCGTTCGGCGCGGGCGCACCGGACGTGCTGACCGCTCCGGCAACCCCGGCACCGCCCGTGACGGCCGCGATCCCTGCCGCACCGACGAGCCCGGACGCCACGACCTCGAGGTCACCGGCGGACACACCCGCGACGACGGTGGCGATCCCCCGAACGGCCTCCTCCGAGCCCACCGCGGCTCCGGCGGTCAACGACTCCCCAGGCGGGCTCACAGCCGCGGCGCCGACTGAACCCACGCCCGACGCCCCAACCTCGTCCCCGGCGCAGGCCCCGGCCCCGGCGCGGGCGCGGGACGGCGACCAGAGGTGGCGTTGGCCGCTGCCGGAGCCGGTCACGGTGGCCGGGACCTTCCGCGCTCCCACGCATCCCTACGGCCCGGGCCACCGTGGGGTGGATCTTCGTTCCGATCCCGGTGTCGGTGTCCGGGCAGCGCGGCCGGGTGTCGTCGGGTTCGCCGGATGGGTCGGTGACAGGTGGGTCGTGACGGTGGTCCACGGCGCGCTGCGTACCACCTACGAGCCGGTACGCCCCCTCGTCCACGAAGGCCAGACGGTTGGCGGTGGCGATCAGCTCGGGCTTCTCGAGGCCGGCCACCCGGGCTGCCCGGGTGCCGCCTGCCTGCACTGGGGCGTGCTGCGCGGCTCCGAGTACCTCGATCCCCTCTCCTTCTTCCACCGGGTCCCGCCACGGCTGCTGCCGCTGGATGGCTGATGCCCCTGAACCGCCGATGCCCCTGAACCGCCGATGGCAGGCCGGCCCGGTACTCGGGGACGCCACCGAACGGGAGCACTCCGTCATGCGGCTCGGTCCGCTACGGGGATCGGTCGGTGGCGCGGACGTCAGGCCCGCGGATGGGCCTGGTCGAAGGCGGCGCGCAGCCGCTCCGGGGTGACATGGGTGTAGATCTGCGTGGTCGACAGGCTGGCGTGTCCCAGCAGTTCCTGCACGGAGCGCAGGTCCGCGCCGCCTTCGACCATGTGGGTGGCCGCGCCGTGGCGCAGGCCGTGCGGCGTCAGACCGGTGGGAACCCCCGCGGCGGCGCCGCGCGCCTGGACGAGCCGGCGCACGGAACGCGGGTCGAGCCGGCCGCCACGGGTACCGAGCAGCAGCGCCGCCTCGACGCGCGTCGCGAGGTAGGGCCGGCCCCTGGTGAGCCAGACGTCGAGCGCGCCCGCCGCGGGCACGCTGAACGGCACACTGCGCTGGCGGCCGCCCTTGCCGTGCACGCGCAGGAGGCGCCGCTCGTGGTCGACGTCACCGATGTCGAGCCGGCACAGCTCGGAGACCCGCACCGCGCTGCCGTAGAGGATCTCCAGAACCAGATCGTCACGCAGGTTCAGCGCGACGTCGCGCGGCTCCTGCGCACGATCGCCCCGAGGCCGTGTCTCCAGCAGCCGGTCCGCCTGTGCCGCGGTGAGTACCTGGGGGATCCGCCGCGGCGCCCGGGTGGTCGCCAGCCGCGCCCCGACGTCATCGGGGAGGAATCCCCGCCGCGCGGCGAAGGCGGAGAACACCCTGGCGAGGGACGCACGGCGGGCGATGGTGGCCGGTGCCGCTCCGGCGGAACGCATGCCGGCCAGCCACCCGCGGAGCACGGCGAGATCCAGGTCCAGGAGATCCGTACGGCCGGCCGCGGCGGCGTGCGCACGTAGGCCCGCGAGATCTGCGCGGTAGGCCCGGACGGTTTCCGGCGAACGATCCCGTTCGGCGACCAGATGGCGCACGAAAGCCTCGACGGCACCCGCCCAGCCGTCGCCGCCACTGCCTCCATCACCATCACCGTCACCAGGACCTGCGCCAGCGCGACCGCCGTTGCCGCCACCAGCGCTGTCACCACGGCCACCGCGGGCCGTGGCCGCGGGATCGCCACCCGTCCCCATTGCGCGACCTTGGCCGCCGGAATGGCGAGGCGTCAAGGCGGCGTGGAGCCGGACGCCGCCGGCGGCGCGCCCTCGGGCGAGGTTGGCTGGCCTCGGGGCGGGGACGAGGAGGAGCGGCCGAGCGCGGTCAGCCGATACCCGGAGTGGGTCGCCTCCACCAGCCCCTCGACCGCGAGCGGGCCCAGCAGGGCGAGGATCGCCCCAGGCTGCCTGCCGACGCGGCGGGCCAGCTCGGCGACGCCGATCGTGGAGCGGGCCGGCATCACGTCGAGCAGTTCCAGCACGAGATCCGCGAGACCGTCGCGCGCCCGGGCCGGGCCGGTCGAGCGGGGCTCCAGCTCGCCGATCGGGCCGATCTCCTCGCAGATGTCACCGGCGCTGGTGACCAGCACCGCCTCCTCGCGATGGTCCCGCAGGAGGCGATGACAGCCGGCGCTCATCGCGCTCGTCACCGGCCCGGGCACCACCATCACGGTGCGGCCGAGCCGCCGGGCATGGCGGATGGTGTTCAGCGCACCGCTGCGGAGCCCGGCCTCAACGAGCACCGTCCCCGCGCACAGCGCGGCGATGACCCGGTTTCGGGTGAGGAACCGCCGCCGGTAGGGCGGGCTGCCCGGTGGGGTCTCGCTGAGAACCAGGCCGGAGGCGGCGATCTCGTCGAGCAGGTCGGCGTGCGCGGCAGGGTAGGGCACGTCCACACCCCCGGCGAGGACCGCGATTGTCGGCCCCGCGGCAGCGAGGGCGCCGCGGTGTGCGGCGGCGTCGATTCCGAACGCCGCGCCGGAGACCACCGTCCAGCCGCGCCCGGCGAGCCCGTACCCGAGATCCTCCGCCTGGTGGACGCCGTACGCCGTGGCCGCGCGGCAGCCGACGACGGCCACGGCCCGCTGGCTGAGGTGATCGAGCCGGCCCGCCCCCCGAGCCCACAGCACGAGAGGGGCGCCGACCTCCCGGCCGCCGCCACGGGCCTCATCGAGGGCGTCGACACAGGAGGGCCACTCCGGGTCACCTGGGCAGATGGGACGCGCGCCGACCTGCGCGGCGGTCTCGACGTCCTGGCGCGGGTCGACACCGGGGTGCTGCGGCCTCAGGCGCTCCCACAGCGCAATATCTCCGAGCCCGTGCAGCTGTTCGGGAAGCGAGGAGAGATCCGGGCCGGCGATGCGACTCAGCCCGATCCGCGCAAGGCGCCGTGGCTCGTCGCCGCCGGGCGCAGGAGCACCAATCGGGGACGACACCTCGCCCGCCCCGGCACTCACGCTGATCCCCCGGGAAGGCGTAGGTCCAGGGCGAGCCCGATCTCGTCGGGGCCCGGCCGGTCCTCGCCCTTGAGGTCCGCCACCGTCCAGGCGACGCGCAGCACCCGATCCAGCCCACGCGCGGTGAGCAGGCCCCGCTCGAAGGCACGGTCGGCGAGCCGGGTCGCAGCCGGCCGCAGCGGCCACTGGCGGCGCAGTGACGGGCCGGGCACCTCGGCGTTACGCCGCCACGGCGTGCCGGCGAGTCGGCGCCGCATCGCGGCCCGGGCCGAAGCGACGCGCTCGGCGACGACGCTCGAGGAGGTGCCAAGCCCCCGATCGGCCCGCAGCTCGGCACGGCTCGGCGCGGTCAACGCCACCTGGATGTCGATCCGGTCGAGTAGCGGCCCCGACAGCCTCGCCAGGTAGCGCCGGCGCACCGTGCTCGGGCAGTCGCAGGTGTTGTCACGGGGGCCGCGGGCCCGCGAGCAGGGACACGGGTTCGCGGCCAGCACGAGCAGGAAGCGGGCGGGGAACCGGGTGGTGGCCCGGGCCCGCGCCACCTCGATGACACCGCTCTCGAGCGGCTGGCGCAGCACGTCCAGGCTGGTTCGGCCGAACTCCGGTGCCTCGTCGAGGAACAGGACGCCGTGGTGCGCCTGGCTGGCCAGCCCCGGGCGGATCACCGCGGAGCCGGAGCCGACAAGCGCCGCCGGCGTGGCGGAGTGATGCGGGCTACGGAAGGGAGGCCGCGTGACCAGCGGGCGGCCGACGGGAAGAACGCCCGCCACCGAGTGCACGGCGGTGACCTCCAGCGCGGCGGCGGTGTCCAGCGGCGGAAGCAGCCCGGGCAGCCGCTCGGCCAGCATGGTCTTGCCCGAGCCGGGCGGGCCCTGCATGAACAGGTGGTGTCCGCCCGCGGCGGCCACCTCCACGGCCAGGCGCCCCCGGCTCTGGCCGGCGACGTCCGCGAGATCAGGCCCGATCGGCTCCGGCTCCCGCTCCGGCGGCGCCGCCGCCGATGCCGACACCGATGCGGGCTCCGACACCCGTGCCGGTGCCAATGCCGCGGGGAACCGGGCCAGGCCGAGCCGTGGGCGGCCGCGCAGCAGGCCGAGCACGCTGGCGAGGTCGGGCATGGACTCGACGACCGCGCCCGGGACCAACGACGCCTCGCCCGCGTTGGGTTCGGGCACGACGATGTTCGCCAGGCCGGCCTCGACCGCAGCGAGAACGGCTGGCAGCACCCCGCTCACCGGCCGAAGCCGGCCGTCGAGCGCGAGCTCACCGATCAGGACCCTGCTACCGAGGGCGGCTGCGGGGACCACGCCGGCGGCGCCCAGGATCGCGGCGGCCATGGCCAGGTCGAAGCCGCTGCCGGATTTGGGCAGGGTCGCCGGGAACAGGCCGACCGTGATCCGGTGGTCCGGCCAGCGCTCACGCGAGTTGACGACAGCGGCCCGCACCCGGTCCCGGGCCTCGTGGAGTGCCGCGTCCGGAAGGCCGATGAGCGTCAGCCCGGGCAGGCCGCGGGCCAGGTCGGCCTCCACCTCGACGAGATGGCCCTCGATACCGACGACCGCGACGGCCAGCGACCGCGCAAGCGCCATCAGAAGGCACCCCGCCGGTGCTCCACCCGGACGGACCCCTGCCGCTCCCGGTAGACCGACAGCACGTCGAAACGGATGATCGCCGGTGGATGCGGGTGCTCGGCCAGCCATCGCACGGCCAGCCGCCGGATTCTCGCCGCCTTGCGGCCGACCACGGCGTCCGGGCCGCTCCCGTAGTCCGCGCCGCTGCGCGTCTTCACCTCGCAGAAGACGAGCGTGTCGCCGTGGCGGGCGACGATGTCGATCTCGCCGTCCCGGCAGCGCCAGTTCCGGGCAAGGATCTCCGCACCGTCGGCGCTCAGGTGGCGCGCGGCGACGTCCTCACCGAACTTGCCGAGCCGCTGACTGACCCGCATCCGAGGCTCCGTCCCACCGGGGGTCGGTCGCCCGCCGGTGAGATCAGGTTCCGCGTGCGCGAGCCGTCGGTGGCCGCTGAAGGGAGACCTGTGGACAAGGTTTTCTCGTCCACAGGGTCACCCGGAGCGGTCCGCGCGACGGGCACCACGGGGCACCACCGTCCGCGACGGCACGCGAACCGGTGGCGCGCCGTCGCTCAGAGCTCGGCCTTGGTGAGCTCCTCGACGTTGATGTCCTTGAAGGTGACGACTCGCACGTTCTTCACGAATCGGGCGGGACGGAACATGTCCCACACCCAGGCGTCCCGCAGGGTCAGTTCGAAGAAGACCTCGCCGTCCGTACTGTTCCGGACCTCGATCTGATAATCGTTCGCGAGATAGAAACGACGCTCCGTCTCGATCACGTACGAGAACAACCCGACCACGTCGCGGTACTCGCGGTAGAGCTGGAGCTCCATCTCGGTCTCGTACTTTTCGAGATCCTCCGCGCTCATGCGGTCTCCGTGACGCCACGCAGGCTGGTCATAGCAACCCTGTCCTCCAGCCGCAACGATCGTGTTTCCCCTGCCGGCGCCGCCAGCGCGGCGACGTTGACATATGACAGTCGGTGCTGCTCGCACGGCCCGTACCGCGTCATCGCGGCGGTGTGCGCCGCTGTGACGTAGCCCTTGTGCTGCGCGAAATCGTACTCGGGATACCGCTTGTGCAAACTACGCATGATCCGGTCCCTGGTCACCTTGGCCACGACCGACGCCGCGGCGATGCACCCGACCATCAGGTCGCCTTTGATCACCGCCAGCGACTCGGCCCCAAGACCCGCGACCGCGAACCCGTCGGTGAGCACATACCTCGGCCGGACGTCGAGCGCCGCCACCGCCCGCCGCATCCCCATGATGTTGGCGACGTGCACGCCGTTCCGATCGATCTCGGCGGCGGGGATGACGATGGTCGACACCGCCGCCGCCGCTGCCAGAACATCCGCGTGGACCTCCTCGCGGACCCGCTCGGTGAGGAGCTTCGAGTCGGCCAGCCGCCTGAGCAGCCCCAGACGACGCTGATCCAGGACGACGGCGGCCACCACCATCGGCCCGGCGCAGGCTCCCCGGCCGGCCTCGTCCACACCTGCGACCGGCCCGAGCCCGCGTCGGACGAGCGCCCGTTCGTAGCCGAAGAGGCCGGCGTCGGAGCGGATCGCCGTGCCACGCACGTCCATCGCGATCAGGGTGAACCGCCCATGCCGCGCCGTCTCGCCCACCGCCTGCGCGGGCCGCAGCGCCGCTCCCCGCTCGCCCGCGTCGACCAGCCGATGGACCGCCCGCCGGTCGACCGCCGCCCGCCCGAGTGCCGCCGCCGGCTCGCGGGAACGGCGAGGGCGAGTGCGCCGACCGGGGCGATCAGCAGATCCGCGGATCCGGTGCTTCCGGGCACGCCGACCGCGCCCGGCGGCGAACTCGGTGCCGTCTCGTCGGACGTCGGAGCGGGCGTCCGAGCAGGCGCGGCGGAGGCCGATGGGATGCCGGAGAACGTGCCGGGCACCGTGAGCAGGCCGAACCGGCCGAGCGGCCACACCCGCACGAACGCCCGGCCGATCACCTTGTCCTGCGGGACCGGGCCGTTCTGGCGGGAATCCGACGAGCGAGAGCGGTGATCGCCCATCAGCCACAGGTCCCCGTCGGGGACCGTGAACGGCCCGAACGCCTGGAAGTCGTTCTCGTAGACGTACGGCTCGTCCAGCGCCTTGCCGTTCACCGTCACCCGCCCAGCGGCGTCGCAGCACGCGACGACGTCACCGCCTACGCCGATCACCCGCTTGATGAAGTCCTTCTCGCTCGGCGCGCCGAGGCCCAGCAGCTCCTGTGCGCCGCGGATGAACCTGCTCAGGCCGTTGGCCGGCGGGGCCACGATCGATTCCCGCTCGAAACCGGTGCCCTCGCCGTTGAACACGACGATCTCGCCCCGGTGCACGTCCCGGAAATGGTAGATGACCTTGTTCACCAGGACCCGGTCGTCGATGAGCAGCGTCCGCTCCATCGACTCGGACGGAATCCAGAACGCCTGGACGAACACGGTCTTGATCAGCAGCGCCAGCAGGAACGCGACCAGCACCAGGACCGGCAGCTCGCGCAGGAAGGAGCCGCGCCCGCGGTCCCGCCCCGCCGGCGGGCGCGAGATCCGCCGGCCCGTCGCCGCAGGCTCACCGCCCCCGGCCGCGCCCTCGTGCCCGGCCGTTCCGGTAGGCCCGTCCGGCCCGTTTGGCGGGTGCACGGCGTCGCCCGTCAGGTCACCGCGCTCATCCCGGCCGCGGGTGTCCGAGGCCAGCCCGGAATCGGCCAGGCCGGAATCCGCAGCGCGCCGGGAGTCCGAGACGTCGGTGCCGGTGTCCCAGGGGAGAGCCGCGTCACCGCGCTGCCCGTGACCACCCGCCGCAGCGCCTGAGGCCGGGCCGCCGGACGGCGGACCGCCCTGCGCCTGACCACCGAACGGCTCGGGCGTGCCCCGGTCCGATCCACTCACTGCGCCACCTCGCGAGGTCGGCCGTCATTCGTCACGGAACGGGTCGACACCCGCCCATGGCCGTGGCCTGACCGGTTCGACCCACGACCTGACCATCCTGCTGCACCGCTCACGCGGCGAAGTGGTTTGGTGAGCGGCCAGTCGCCGGAAGTCCTGCGACGAGGTCACCGGGCTGCCGGCCCGCGCGCGGGATCAGCGGCCGACCGGCTCGCGCTTCTCCTTGATCTTCGCGGCCTTGCCGCGGAGCTGGCGGAGGTAGTAGAGCTTCGCCCGGCGGACGTCACCGCGCGTCACGACCTCGACCCGCGAGACGATCGGGCTGTGGAGGGGGAAGGTCCGCTCCACACCGACACCGAAACTCACCTTGCGGACGGTGAACGTCTCGCGCACGCCGCCCCCCTGGCGGCGGATCACGACGCCCTGGAAGACCTGGATGCGCTGGCGGTTACCTTCGACCACACGCACGTGGACCTTGAGCGTGTCGCCCGGCCAGAACTCCGGCACGTCGGTCCTGCGCGACTCGGCGTCGAGGCTGTCCAGGGTGTGCATGGCAGTCGCTTCCTCAGAGGTTGTCACAGTCAAATGCATGAACGCCGGAACGTGCCCGGCGGGCCGCGTCGACCGGCACGCCACTCGACGCGGGGCACCGCACCGACCCAGGGCCGGGCGAGCACACGCCGGGACGGCGGAAACCGGAACAGCGGCTACGCCGGGTCGGCGAACCGACCGGGGCGCCGGATCGGCGGACCGACAGCGCCGATCACGATATCGCGTGTCGCTACGACGCCGCTCACGACAACTCCGATCGCGGCAGGGCCGGTCACAGCTATGTCGATCATCAAAGCATCGGTCACGACCGCATCGGTCACGACAACGTCGGCCAGAGAACCGGCGGACACCGCATCCTACTGTGCCACACGATCGCGACGTCCGGTCGCCAGGCCCCTCCCCAGTACCACGCGCGGCGCGGCCGACCCGGCCACCACGGGCCGGCTCACGCCCCGCCCCGTCCACACCTCGCGGCCAGGCTGGTCGGCGGCTCGATGTCGGCCGCCCGGCTCGGCGATGGCGGAGGACGGCGAAGAAGTCAGGCGACGGAGCACTCAGGAAGCTCAGGAACAGTGGCTCGACGCACAACCCGACGGAGCCGGCCCGTCACCGATCGTGCCTCTCCCGGCAACCGTCACCGCGTCCTCGACACCCGTTACAGGGGGGTCGTCCCCGCCGCCATGGGCGGCCACGATGGTGCTCGCCACCACCGCGCGGTCGGCGTCCGACAGCTCGATCCGGTCGAGCAGCTCCGGGCGCCTTCGGCGGGTCCGGCGCAGCGCCTCCTCCCGCCGCCACCGGGCGATCGCCGCGTGGTCGCCGGAGCGGAGGATCTCGGGCACCGCGCGGCCCTCCCACACCGGGGGCCTGGTGTAGACCGGCCCCTCGAGCAGCCCGTGGGCGAAGGAGTCATCGATGATCGACTCCGCGTTGCCGACGACGCCGGGAAGCAGCCGCGTCACCGCCTCGACCATGACGAGTGTGGCGACCTCGCCGCCGGCGAGCACGTAGTCGCCGATCGAGATCTCGTCGTCGGCCCAGGCGTCCACCACCCGGCCGTCGATGCCCTCGTAGCGGCCGCAGCAGAAGATCAGCCAGTCCTGTTCCGCCAGCTCGGCGGCGTAGCTCTGGGTGAACGGAACACCGGCCGGGGTGGGCACCACGACTCGGGGACGACGCGACGGATCACGGGCCACGATGTCGCGCAGCGCCGCGTCCCACGGCTCCGGGCGCATGACCATGCCCGGCCCCCCGCCGTACGGGGAATCATCGACGGTGCGGTGGACGTCGTGCGTCCACGCGCGCAGGTCGTGGGTCTGGATGTCGACGAGGTCCCGGGACGCGGCGCGGCCCACCAGGGCCAGCTCCAACGGGCGCAGATAGTCCGGGAAGATCGTCACGACGTCGATGCGCATCCGCTGCCTTCGTCAGAGGGAGGTGGGCCGCACCCGGTGGGCGGCGCCTCGAAACGGGGCGGTGACGGAGCCGGGAGCGCCGGCCGGGCGGGAGCGCCGAATCAGTCGAGGTCGAGCAGGCCGGGAGGCGGGTCCACCACGATGTGCCCCGCCGCTGGGTCGACGGTGGGCACGATCTCCCGGACGAACGGCACCAGGTACTCCCCGCCCTCGGGACGGCCGATCGCGAGGATCTCCCCGCCCGGGGAATGGATGACGTCGACGACCTCACCGAGGACGTCCCCGGCAGGCGTGCGCGCGTGCAGGCCGACCAGGTCGCGATCCCACCACAGCTCGCCGTCGTCGTCCTCGTCGTCGGGGTCGACCGCCGGGCCGCACTCGTCGGAGTCGATGGTGAGGAAGCTGCCCCGCAACGCTTCGGCGGCGTCACGGTCCGTGACCCCGTCGAAGCGGACCAGCAGACGGCCGGAATGCCACCGGGACGCCACGACGGACAGCACCGTCGCGCCCGGCGGCCCGGCGGCCCGGGCGGCGCCGGAATCGCCCGCCGAGCCAGGACCAGCCGCCGTGCCGACGGCATCAGCCGCACCCGCGGCGTCCGCCGCACCCGCTGCGCTCGCGGCATCAGCTGTACCTGCGGCATCAGCCGGGCCGGCGGCGCCCGCGGCCGGCCGCGAGGCCGGCCCATCGGCCACCTGGCGAACCAGGCGGGCCCCCGGCGCGAAACGGCGCTCCGGCAGGTCGGTGCGGACGTCGACGGTCACGTCGCCACGAATGCCGTGCGGACGGCCGACCCGCCCGACGACGACAGGCTCACCCATGGGACGCGGCCACGTGCCCATGAAGGCGATGGGCACGGAGACGATGAGCGCACACGGCTACCGGTCCACGTCGACGACGTCGATCCGCAGACCGCGACCGCCCACACCGCCCATCACGGTGCGCAACGCCCGAGCCGTCCGGCCGCGCCGACCGATGACCTTGCCGAGGTCGTCGGGATGCACCCGGACCTCCAGCGTCCGGCCGCGCCGGTTGCTCGACAGATCCACCCGGACATCGTCGGGATAGTCGACGATGCCTCGGACGAGGTGCTCGAGGGCCGCTTCGAGCACTTACTGCCCCGCGGCGGACTCGGCGGGCGCCGACTCGGCACCGTCGGCCGCGGCCGACTTCTTCGCCTTCTTCGGAGTGGTGGCGGGCTTGTCGTCCGCCGCGGCCGCGGCGCGGGCCGCCTCCGCGAAGATCTCCCGCTTGTCGGGCTTGGGAGCCGCGACCTTCATCGGCGGGGGAGCGGGCAGGCCCTTGAACTTCTGCCAGTCGCCGGTCACCTTGAGGATCGCGAGCACGGGCTCGGTCGGCTGGGCGCCGACGGAGAGCCAGTGACCGACGCGGTCCGGGTCGACCTTGATGATGCTCGGGTCGGACTTCGGGTGGTACTGCCCGATGGCCTCGATGACCCGGCCGTCCCGCTTGGTGCGGGCGTCGGCGACGACGATGCGGTAGTGCGGCTCGCGCATCTTGCCGAGGCGCTGAAGTTTGATCTTTGTTGCCACGGTGGTCGTACGGCTCCAGACATATCGATGACCACCGGAACACACGGACTAGCCGTGACGCCCCGATGGCGGGAGAACACCGCCGACGACCAGCCACCACGGAGGTCCCTGAGGGAACTCACCTGAGAGCGGCCACGCCGACGCCGGCAGGCAGGGCCTGTATGACCTTACAGTCTGCCAGATCACCTGCCGACGCAACGCCCGGGGCACCCGGGTCTTCGCCAGGGCCCCCGCCGGGCGGGTGGGTTCGCGCGGGTCAGCGGCCTGGGCGGGGACGCCGCGGCGGGGTGTCGCCGCCCCCGAAGCCACCCTGCTGGATGAGCGAGGACAGGTCAGGCATGCCCTGCAGGCCGTCGCCCCCAAGGCCGAGCGCCGGCGGGCCGTCCTGGGGCGCGTTGCGGCGGTCCTGCGCCTGCGCGGCGCGTGCCGCCGGGTTTCCGCTGCGCCGCGCGCCCTTGCCCTTCTTGGCGGCCTTGCGGGCCTGGGCCGCCTTCGCGCGTGCCATTCCCGCCGGCAGGCCGGCGCCGCCGGCCATCTGCCGCATCATCTTGCGCGCCTCACCGAAGCGGTCCAGCAGTTGGTTGACCTCGGTGACGGTCACGCCGGACCCGCGCGCCACCCGGGCCTTGCGGGATGCCTGGAGGATCTTCGGGTCCCGCCGCTCGGCCGGCGTCATGGACCGGATGATGGCGACGACCCGGTCGAGGTCACGGTCGTCAACCTGGGCGAGCTGGTCCTTGATCTGCCCCATTCCGGGCAGCATCCCGAGCAGGTTGCCGATCGGGCCCATCTTGCGAACGGTGAGCATCTGCTCGAGAAAGTCCTCGAGCGTGAACTCCGAGTTGGCCATCTTGACGGCCATCGCCTCGGCCTGCTCGACCTCGAACGCCTTCTCGGCCTGCTCGATGAGCGTGAGCATGTCGCCCATGCCGAGGATGCGCGAGGCCATCCGCTCGGGGTGGAAGACGTCGAAGTCGTCGAGGGTCTCGCCGGTGGAGGCGAACATGATCGGCGCCCCGGTCACCCGGGCCACCGACAGCGCGGCACCACCGCGCGCGTCACCGTCAAGCTTGGTCAGCACGACACCGGTGAAGCCGACTCCGTCGGCGAAGGCCTGGGCCGTGGAGACGGCGTCCTGGCCGATCATCGCGTCGAGGACGAAGAGGATCTCGTCCGGCGAGACAGCGTCGCGGATGTCGGCGGCCTGGCGCATCAGCTCCTCGTCGACACCGAGGCGGCCGGCCGTGTCGACGACCACCACGTCGAAGACGTGGCGACGGGCGTGGGCGAGCGCGTCGCGGGCGACCCGCACCGGGTCACCGACACCGTTGCCGGGCTCCGGGGCGAAGACCTCGACCCCGGCCCGCTGGCCGACGACCTGGAGCTGGTTCACCGCGTTCGGGCGCTGCAGGTCGGCGGCGACGAGCAGCGGCGTGTGCCCCTGGGCTCGCAGCCAGCGGCCGAGCTTGCCGGCGAGGGTCGTCTTGCCGGTTCCCTGCAGGCCGGCGAGCAGGATCACGGTCGGCGGCGTCTTGGCGAAGCGCAACGTGGTCGTGCCGCCGCCGAGAATGGCGACGAGCTCCTCGTTGACGATCTTGATGACCTGCTGCGCCGGGTTGAGCGAGGTGCTCACCTCGGCCCCGCGGGCCCGCTCGCGGATGGCGGCGACGAAACCGCGGACGACCGGCAGCGCGACGTCGGCCTCCAGCAGCGCCACCCTGATCTCACGGGCGGTGGCGTCGATGTCGGCGTCGGTCAGCCGCCCCCTGCCACGCAGCGACGTGAAGACCTTGTCGAGGCGGCTGGAAAGGGTGTCGAACACGCGCACACACTCCGAGATCGCAGACGGACCGCAGGCACCAGCGTACGCACCCCGCGCCGATCCGGAACCGGGACCCGGGACGACGTGAGGCCCGCCGTGGACGGGACGCCCGGCCCGGCGAGGCGTGCCCGCACGGATCCCGGCACGACGCCGGCCGGCTCCGCCCTCTGCGCTGAGGAGGGCGAGACACCTCGCCGGAGGCTCACATGCCCGACCGATCAAGACCCGGTCGCGGCCTGGGGCGCGGCTGTCCGCGGATCCCGATGGATCCGCACAGGCGGAAAGACTAGATCAACCCAGGTCCGAGCGGAAGTGGCTCGAGCGGCCGGAGCTGTGGTCCTCCGGTGCCCCCTCGCAGTGAGCAGGCGCGCCGCGGTGCGGCCGCGGTTCCGCGGAACCGCGGCCGCACCGCGGAGGCCACGTAAAGGCGCGGCCTGACGGTCGCGCGGCCGTCAGGCCGGCTCGCCCAGCAGCGCGTCGACGAACGCCTCCGGCTCGAAGGGCGCCAGGTCGTCCGGGCCCTCACCGAGGCCGATCAGCTTGACCGGGACACCGAGCTCCCGCTGCACAGCGATGACGATCCCGCCCTTGGCGGTGCCGTCCAGCTTGGTCAGCACGACGCCGGTGATGTCCACCGCCTCGGTGAACACCCGGGCCTGGACGAGGGCGTTCTGCCCCGTGGTGGAGTCCAGGACCAGGAGGACCTCGTCCACCGGGCTCTGCTTGCCGACGACCCTCTTGATCTTCGTCAGCTCGTCCATCAGGCCGACCTTCGTGTGCAGCCGCCCGGCCGTGTCGACGAGCACGGTGTCAGCACCGTCGTCGATCCCGCGCTTGACGGCCTCGAAGGCGACCGACGCCGGGTCCGCCCCCTCCGCGCCGCGCACGGTCGTCGCCCCGACCCGGCCGCCCCAGGTCTCCAGCTGGTCGGCGGCGGCCGCGCGGAAGGTGTCCGCCGCGCCCAGCACGACCGAGCGGCCGTCCGCGACGAGCAGCCGAGCGATCTTGCCGCAGGTTGTGGTCTTTCCGGTGCCGTTGACGCCGACGACAAGGACCACGGCGGGCCGGTCCGGCGCGGACGTCCGCAGCGACCGGTCGGTGGTCGTGCCGACCTGGGCGAGCAGTTCGTCGCGCAGCATCAGCCGGGCGTCGGCCGCCGTGCGCGCCCCGAGCACCCTGGTGCGCTCGCGCAGCGCCTCGACCATCTCGGCCGTGGCCGTGACTCCGACGTCGGCGACGAGCAGTGTCGCCTCGACGTCCTCCCACGCCTCCTCGTCCAGGTTGTCCCCGGACAGCAGCGCCAGCAGACCGCGGCCGAGCGCGTTCTGCGAACGGGCGAGCCGGGCGCGCAGCCGTACCATCCGGCCCGTCGCGGGCGCGGGCACTTCGATCGGGGCCCGCGGGGCGACGATCTCGGGCCCGGTGACCGGCACGCTGTCCGCGCCCGCCGTGCCCGCCGCGCCGGCGGGGGCCGGCCCGCCCTGCCCGACCAGCCCGGCCGGCGAGTCCGCCGTCTCGCCGGGCAGGCCCGACCGGCCGGGTGGGGCCGCACCGGTCTGCGGGGATGTCGGCGGGATCGTCGGTGTGGCGACACCCGACCGAGCGGACGGCGCGGCGCCCGCGTCCGGCCGGTCCGCGTCCCGCGACCCGCCCCGACGGGAGCGTGAGCGCAGGGCGGTGCCGGCCACGAGGCCGACCATGCCGACCAGGACCACGGCGATCACAACGATGAGGATGACCAGCTCCACGACACGATCCTTACAGATCGCCGGGCAACCATCGCTCGCCCACCCCGTGACCACCGCAAGCGGGGCGGCCCGGAGGAGTGGTCACGCGCCCTCGTTACCGGCTCGCGGTGTGGTTTGGCCGTCCGGCGGCCCGCAGCGGGGCCGGCGACAGGGCACAGCCCCCGGCTCGGCGGCCACTACCAGCCGTCACCGGCTGTCAGGCGGAGGCGCGCTGGCGCAGCCGCTGACTGATCACCGTGGTGACGCCGTCACCGCGCATCGACACACCGTAGAGGGCGTCAGCGATCTCCATCGTGCGCTTCTGGTGCGTGATGATGATCAGCTGCGACTTCTGCCGCAGCCCCTCCACGGCGTTGAGCAGGCGGCCCAGGTTCCGGTCGTCCAGGGCCGCCTCGACCTCGTCCAGGACGTAGAACGGCGAGGGCCGGGCCCGGAAGATCGCGAGCAGCAGCGCGAGGGCGGTGAGCGAGCGCTCCCCGCCGGAGAGCAGTGACAGCCGCTTGACCTTCTTCCCCGGTGGACGCGCCTCGACCTCGATCCCGGTGGTCAGCATGTCGTCCGGATCGGTCAGGACGAGCCGTCCCTCACCGCCCGGGAAGAGCGTGGCGAAGACCACTTCGAATTCACGCGCGGTGTCGGCGAACGCTGTCTCGAACACTTCCCGGACCCGCGCGTCGACCTCGTCGACCACGAGCAGAAGATCACGTCGGGTGCTCTTCAGGTCGTCCAGCTGGGTGGAGAGGAAGGCTGCGCGCTCCTGCAGCGCGGCGAACTCCTCCAGGGCCAGCGGGTTGATCTTCCCGAGCCGGACAAGCTGCTTCTCCGCCCGGCCCGCCCGCGCCACCTGCTCGGCCCGGTCGAACGGCGTCGGCACGCCGTCCGGCTCGTCGGGCGGCACCGGGACGTCCGGGCCGAACTCGGCGATCAGGTCGTCCGCCGCGACGCCGTGCTCCTCGAGGGTCTTCGCCTCCAGGGTCTCGACCCGCAGGCGCTTCTCGGCCCGCGCCAGCTCGTCGCGGTGCGCGGCGTCGCGCAGCGCGGCGAGCTCGGTCGCCTGGCCGCGGACCTGCTCACGCACCGTGCCGAGCTCGGCCTCGGTGTCCCGCCGCGCCGTCTCGGCCGTCTCCCGCTCGGTCGCGGCGGCGGCGAGCGACCTCTCGAGTGCCTCCAGCGCGACGCCCGCCGCGTCGGCCAACGCGGCCGCGGTCGCGGACTGGCGCTCGCGGACCTCCCGGCGCCGGGCCGCGGCGGCCCGGGCCGCCCGCTCGTTGGCCGCCGAACGCATGAGCGCGTCGGCCCGACCGTGCAGGCTGCGGGCGCGCTCCTCACTGGTCCGCACGGACAGCCTCGCCTCGACCTCCGCCGCGCGGACCGCGGAGGTCGCCGCGACCAGCCGGTCGCGTTCCGCGGGCGAGCGCTCCCCGACGTCCGGTTCGGACGAGCTGGCCGCCAGCTGCGACTCCAGCTCGGTGAGCGCCCCGTAGGCCTGGTCGCGGGCCGTCTCCGCGGCGAGCCTGGACCGCTCGAGCCGGCTGATCTCCCCGGCGGCGGAGCCCCTGGTCCGCTCGATCTGGGCGAGGTGCTCGGACAGGGCCCGGTGGCGCGCGTCGGCGGCATGGCGCTCGGCGAGCGCGGCGTCGATCGCGGCGCGGGCCCGCTCGACCTCGGCCCGCGCAGGGCCCATCTCCTCACGGGCCGCCTCGCGGCGGGCGGACGCCTCGGTCGCGCCGCGGTCGGCCTCGTCCGCGGCGGTCTGGATCTCGAGCACCGACGGTGGCGTGGCGCTGCCGCCGACCGCCGACCGGGGCCCGACGACGTCCCCGTCCCGGGTGACGACCCTGGCCTCCGGACTGTGCTCGATCACCCGCCCGGCGACGTCGAGGTCGTCGGCGACGACCGTGTCTGCGAGCAGCTCCCGCAGGGCCGGGGCGTACCGGGCGTCGACCACCGTGACCAGGTCGAACGCGTACACGGCGCCGGCCGGCAGGTCCGGCTTCCGGTCCGCGGGACGTCCCTGCGGGGAACCACCGCCCGCTTCGGCCCGGCCGGCCCCGTCCGCCTGATCGGCCGGGTCGACCCCATCCGTTTGATCAGCCCGGTGGGGCTGGTCCACGCGGTCGGCCGGGACGAGGGCGGCTCGGCCGGCGTCGGCGGTACGCAGCCAGCGCAGGGCGGCCAGCGCGTCGGCGGGCGTACCGACGAGCAGCGCGTCGGCGGCGGGGCCCAGCGCCGCCGCGATCGCCGCCTGCGCACCCGGCGCGACGGTGACGAAGCTGGCGAGCCGGCCGATGACCTGGACGGAGGGCTCCAGCGGCGGAAGCTGCGCGGGAACCGCCTGCCGCGGGTCGTTCCGCCCGCCACGGCCCGGCCGGCGCTTGCGGCCACCGCCCCCAGCCCCCTCCCCCGCGCTGTTGCCGCCATCGCCGGCGGCGCCGGTACCAGCGTCGGCCGGTGTCGTCTCCCCTGCCGCCGCGCGCAGCAGGGCGCTGGCCCCGTCCGCCGGCTCGAGGGAGAGCTCCAGCGCGTCGCGGCGCGCCTGCCAGGAGGCACGGTCGCGCTCCGCCGCCCGCTCGGCGTCGCGCAGGACCTCCAGGCGCTCGCTCGCCGCCTCATGGACGGCGACGGCCTCGCTGTGCCGCTGCGCGACCTCGTCGCGGGCGGTCTCGATCCGCGCGAGCTCCGTGTCGAGCGCGGAGCGGGACCCGGCAGTCTCGGCGTCCCGGGCGCGGGCGGCATCCAGTGCCTCGGTCATCCGCACGATGTCCGCCTCGGCGGCCCCCGCACGGGACCTGGCGGCCTCGACCCGCCCGCCGAGCCGCGCGATTCCCTCCCTGCGGTCCGAAGCCGCCTTCGCCGCGGCGAGAAGCGCCCTCTCCTCCCGCGCAAGCTCCTCTTCCAGCGAGCCCCGGCGGGCGACGACCTCCTCGAGGGTCTCCCGGTCCAGCTCGAGACGCTCGGTGAGCGCGAGCTCCTGCTCTCGGACGGCCGTCGCCTCCTGCTCCAGCTCCTCCGGGTCGCGACCGCCGCGGTGCTCCTCCGCCGAGCCCAACAGGCGGGAGCGCTCGGCGGCGAGCGACCTGCTCCCCCGCAGCCGTTCCCGGATCGAGGCCAGGCCGTACCAGGTCTCGGCCGCCGCCGCCGCCCGGGGGACGACCGCGGCCAGCCGCGCCTCGAGCTCAGCCTCCCGTCGCTGCCCGTCGGCCAGCGCCTTCTCCGTCTGGGCGACCCGCAGCCGCAGCACGTCCTCGTCGGCGGCGTCGGAGGCGATCGCGCAGCGGGCGGTGGCCAGATCGTCCGCGAGCAGCCGGAGCCGGGAGTCGCGCAGCGCCGCCTGGATCACGCCCGCCTTGCGCGCGATCTCCGCCTGGCGACCGAGCGGCCCGAGCTGACGCCGCAGCTCGGCGGACAGGTCGGTGAGGCGGGTGAGGTTCGCGGCCATCGCCTCGAGCTTGCGGAGCGCCTTCTCCTTGCGCTTGCGGTGCTTCAGGACACCGGCCGCCTCCTCGATGAACGCGCGGCGGTCCTCGGGCCGGGCGTGCAGGACGGCGTCGAGCTGGCCCTGGCCGACGATCACGTGCAGCTCGCGACCGATGCCGGAATCGCTCATCAGCTCCTGGATGTCCAGGAGCCGGCAGGTGGTGCCATTGATGGTGTATTCGCTCTCACCGCTGCGGAACATCAACCGCCCGACGGTGACCTCGGAGTACTCGATCGGCAGCGCGCCGTCGGTGTTGTCGATCGTCAGCAGGACCTCGGCACGGCCCAGTGCGGGGCGCGACGGCGTGCCGGCGAAGATGACGTCCGACATGGTGCCGCCGCGCAGGGCTTTGGCGCCCTGCTCACCCAGCACCCAGGCGATCGCGTCGACGACGTTGCTCTTGCCCGAGCCGTTGGGACCCACGACACAGGTGATGCCGGGCTCGAGATGCAAGGTGGTCGAGCTCGCGAACGACTTGAAACCCCGCAGGGTAAGGCTCTTGAGATGCACCGGGCTCCGGGCGGCGGAGGGAACGGCAACCCCCGCTACCGGGCCGGCGACCACCGACCCGGACGAAGATCGACCGACATTCGTCCCGCTCATGGTACCGAGGGACGCCCGGCGCCCCGGCGAGCGTCGTCCTGCCCCGCACGTCGCCGCGGGACCGCACGGCACCGTGAGCGGGACCGCGCCGACCGGAGAACCGGCAGCCCGATCCGTATGTGCGGCCGCAGTCATACGGCCGCTGTCGTGTGCGCGAAGGCGGCACGCCAGCCCGCGAGGGCCCCGTCCACAAAGGCGGAGCCAGCGGCGGATCAGCACCCGAGCACACCAAATAGACTCAAGGCTACATAACGCCTACCCTGAGCGATGGAAATTAGGCATGATCGCCCACGGGCGCACCTGGGTGTGCCCGTGGGACACTAGGGCACACCCGAGTGGGACGCACGCAGGCGCGACGGAGCCTGCCCGGCTGATGGACCAGGGGGGTCCGTGCCGTGCTGGACACTGCATATGGGGCACACAGGGTGCCCGGATGTCGGGGCTCGGGGGCTCAGGTGAGCGCAGGCTCCACGTCGAGCGCGCGCACGTCGGCAGGGACGTCGACACCGTCCACGAGTGCCTCGTTCACCGCCCGGACGCGTGCAAGCTCTGACTCGAGCTCAGCTACTCGGGCGCGAAGACGGCGTACCTCGTACGAGAGACGCATGTCGCTGCCGGAACCGACGTGGCCGAAAAGGGCCTTCGCCATGGTGATGGTCCTCCACGATGAGTGACCTAGCGGGATGTTGGGCGCGACGGGACCAGAAAGATCGGAGCGCGGCCCAGAGAATGACCTAAGAATCCCACGTCAGGCGACCGAAAGTCAAGAGCATGCCACAAGGCCCCTGCCCGGTCCGCCGAACATCGGAAAATCCTCGCCGGCGTACACCCGACGGGACACATGACCCGGGACCAGTTGCAGCACGTTCACCCCCGCTCCGCCATGTGGCGAGTTCGACAGGTGGCTTGTTCCTCATCCCCTTCCTCCCACGTTCGGGCCTGCCACCAGCCACGATCATGCGATGCCGCAAGGGAAGCAGGGCGGCGCGAAGTGACAGCGGACAGCATTGATCAACAATCGACGCGGTGACGGCGTGGTCCCACCGGGCAAAAACGCACTCACGCCGCCGAAGGCTTCTCCGCGAAGTTCGCCGCCGTTCGTACACGCGTCGCCGCAGATTGCGCGTCTGTTCAATCGACGCGTTCGCGCCCTTCGTCCGACGCGCTTCAGCGCCGCAGGAAGCCAGCCAATCCGCCCCGCGGCTCGCCCCAGACATGATCGACCCGCTCGGTGTGCCCCGGGGTGTGACCGGTCACCAACAGCTCGAGCAGCGCCTCGCAGGCGCCCCGCTCACCCTCCGCGATCACCGCTACGGCACCGTCGGGCAGATTGGTGGCAGAGCCGACCAGCCCGAGACGACGGCCCTTGGTGCGCACGTAGTCACGGAACCCGACTCCCTGGACAAGACCTTCGACCCGGGCGGTGAGGCGGACCACGTCCCCGCCGGAGGCGTCCTTCGTCGCGCGAACCTCGTTCATCGGGGCGGTAGGGTACTAGCCATTGTGGACACCATGTGCATCGAGAGCGCGCAGCTCAACAGGGACGCCCAGGCCACCGTTCAGGCCGGGCCGCGACGTGGGACGCCGTCAAGCGAGACCACCGTTGGTGACCGCGTGCACACGCCGAGGCGATCTGCGATTCGGCGATCTCTCGCGTGTGCCGCCGCCGCGGGCTCGATAGGTGCCGCACTCCTCCTCTCCGGTTGTGGTCAGGACTTTCATCAGGACGGTGGGGTCACCCCGGTTCCGCACGCCAGCACCGAGGGCGTCCGCACCGTGACGCCGGCCCCGGCACCCTCCGAGGAGGTGATCGGGCCGGGCTACGCGCCGCCTCGCGGCGAGCGGCCGACTCAGACCGCGGTGCCCAACCTGCCCGGCGGCAAGCTGTAGGTATCTGACGAGTCGGTGCGGCCGGGTCCTGGTCGCACCGACTCCTGGCGCCACACCGACTCCAGGTCAGCCCTCGGGCGGATCTGCGCACGGCCCCGTCATCCGGTCAACTGATCTGCCGCCGCGCCCGCCGCTGCGACGGCACCCGCCTGCCCTCCCCGAGGTCTGCCCGCTGGCCGGCCTGATAGCCGTCCCGACCGCCGGATCCGGAGAGCTGCCTCGTCCGGGTCGTACGCAAACGCGGATAGACGCGGGCGAGATGTGCCTCGACCAGGCCCTCCCGACCGGCCAGCACGACCGCGACCGAACGCCGGGCGGCCGGCCCGGCGGCGGCCGGGTCGGCCGCCCGGCTCTCCTCCGCTCTGCGGCGCGCCGCCTCCTCGGCCTGGGCGAGCCTGTCCCGGACGGCGACGGCGAAGCCCGCCATCCAGGACCGGCGGAAAGCTCGCGGATCCTCCCAGGCCGGCGGACGGGCCGCTGCGAGGCCGTGCGCCTGCTGGACGAGCAGCGAGGTGTAGATCATCTGCACCCGCTCGATGTCGACCGCCATGCCGAACAGATGCGCGGAGTGCAGGGTTGCTCCGCCGCTGCCCGCCGGAGACGGCGCCGTGCGGTGCACGAGCCGGCAGCCCAGGGGGTCGGCGACGCTGGCGAGCAGAGAGATCTTGTCCCGCGCGTACGGCGCGTCGATGCCCATCACGACGTCGCCGGCGGCCGGGCCGGTGGGAGAACCGTCCTCGATCAGTGCCCGGTCGATGCCGTACTGGGCGATGAGCTCCGCCGCCTTGGCGTTGTAGCTCTCCCGGGCCGCGTCAGGCAGGCCCTCGGCCTCCGCCATCGCCAGCAGCTTGCGCACGCGGCCGAGCAGAGCGTCGGGGTTCATGGCGCCTCCGTCCACGGTCCTCCTCCGGAGTGGATACCAGAAGAGAACACAGTCTGTGAGGCCCCGCCGGACCGGGCATGGCTGTCATCGCCAGCGCCCCCGGTCACGGCCACCGACGAGGCTGAGTCGAATACCTGCGGGATCCTGCTTCCCGCCCGACCGCCGCGTGCCGGACCGACCTGTGCCGGACCGACCTGTGCCGGACCGACCTGTGCCGGACCGACCTGTGCCGGACCGGCTTGCTCCCGATCCGACGCGAAGCGATTCGACGCGAAGCGATTCGAACGTGTGTTCGAAGAATATCACCGGACCCGACGGGGCCGGGGCTGGCACGCCGGGCAGCTGAAGCTCGAGCGGTTCATGAACGCGTCCCGGCGGATGGTCGAGGCACAGCGGGAGCACGCCTGGCCGCCGCGTCCGTAGACCTCCAGCGAGCGTTCGAACAGCCCGCTGACGCCCTCGGCCGAGACGTAGAGCCGGTCGAAGGAGGTACCGCCGGCGGCCAGCGCCGCCGTCATCACCGTGCGGACCGCGTCAAGCAGCCGCAGCGCCTCGGCGCGGGTCACCGTCTCGGTCGGGCGGGCGTAGTGCAGGCGCGCGGCCCACAGGCCCTCGTCCGCGTAGATGTTGCCCACGCCGCTGATCAGCGTCTGGTCGAGCAGGGCGCGCTTGAGGCCGGTGCGCCGGCGGCGCAGCGCGTCGACGAAACGCTCCGGGTCGAAGTCGACGGAGAGCGGGTCGGGCGCGATGTGGGCGATCGGGGCAGGCAGCTCCGCCCCGCCCGAGACCACAGCAAGACCACCGAACGTCCGCTGGTCCACGAAGCGCAGCTCGCGGCCCTCGTCGGTGAACCGGAAACGGACCCGCAGGTGTACCTGGTCCGGGCTGTCCGCCGGAACCACGAGGAGCTGGCCGCTCATCCCGAGATGACCGAGCAGCGCGTCACCGACCGCCGGGCCGCCCGGTTCGGACGGCTCGGCCGGTTCAGACGACTTGAGCGCCTCGGGAGGCCTGGGCGGTTCAGACGGCGTGAACCCGAGCCACAGGTACTTGCCGCGCCGGCGCGCCGTGGCCACCGTCTGCCCGACAAGCGAGGCGGCGAAGTGGTCGGCCCCGGCGAGATGGCGGCGGACCGCCCGCGGGTGATGGACCTCCACCTCGGCGACAGTGCGGCCGACCACCCCGCGCTCGAGGCCCCGGCGGACGACCTCGACCTCGGGCAGCTCAGGCATCACCAATGGCGAGAGTCATCGGGAGTCCCGCGCTGCCGGCGTCGAGTCGCCCTGGGCGGCGCCGGCCCTCACCGCCACGTCCACGTCCACGTCCGCATCGCTCGCCGGCCCCGTTCCGTCCACCGCGGACGCCCGGCCCGACGCGGCGCCGTTGGCCGAAGCGGCAGCTCCGTCACCCGAACCGGCGGCGGTGCCACCCGGTCCGGCGGCGCCGTTACCCGGAGCGGAGGCGCCTTTGCCGGAAGCGGTGGCGGTATCGCCCGGATCGGCGGCCGCGCCGGCCGTCAGCTCGTCCTCGGCGTTCACCGCCGAGCGCTTCTCGAGCACCGCGAAGGCGGCGGCCGCGGCGCGCTGCTCGGCCTCCTTCTTGCTACCGCCCTCACCCTCGCCGAGCACCTCGCCGGCGACCCGCGCGAACGCGGTGAACCGCTTCGCGTGATCGGGGCCGGCCTCGGTGACGGCGTAGTCGGGCGGGCCGAGGCCCAGCAGAGCCGTCTGCTCCTGCAGCGAGGTCTTCCAGTCCAGCCCGGCGCCGCGCCCGGCCGCCTCGTCGAGGAGTGGGTCGAAGAGCCGGTGGACGAACCCGGAGGCCACGTCGAGGCTGTTCGAAAGGTAGACGGCCCCGATCACCGCCTCCAGCGTGTCGGCCAGGATGCTGGGCTTGTCCCGCCCGCCGGTCGCCTCCTCGCCGCGACCGAGGAGCAGGTACGGCCCGATACCCGCCGTACCGATCAGCCGCGCGACGTCGGCCAGTGCCCGCATGTTCACCACCGAGGCACGCTGCTTGGCGAGCTGCCCCTCGGGGAGGTCGGGATGCCGGCGGAACAGCGCGGCCGTGACGATCAGACCGAGCACCGCGTCGCCGAGGAACTCCAGCCGCTCGTTCGTGGGCAGCCCGCCGTTCTCGTACGCGTACGAGCGGTGGGTCAGCGCGCGGTCGAGCAGCTCGGGGTCGATGTGGACGTCGAGCGCCTCGACCAATCCGTCCCGCGGCGGGGGAACCGACTGCGACCGGCTCATCGGGACAGCCCCGCCAGTTCCCGGCGGCGGTCGACGAGCGTCGCCATGGCCTGCCGCACCGCCCCGGAAAGCCCGGCGCGCGCGGCGCCCACGGCGGCGCGGACAGCCTCCGGCAGCGCTCCCGGCCCCACCGGGGCCGTCGCGGCCGGCCCACCCGCTCGGACGGCCGTACCGTCCACTCCCAGCACGATGATTCCCCCCTGAAGGTCCGAACTGTTCGCCTGCCAGCAGGCCGGGTCCGTCTCGGGCCGTGCCCGGCGCGCGCTGGGGTACAGCGCGGAGAGCACCACGTCACCGGTGTATCCGTCAGTGACGACGACGTCGACGCCGGTTCCCGTCCGGAGCCTGTCGGCGGTTACCGGACCGACGAGGTCGAGGCCCAGCGACGCGAGCAGGTCACCGGCCGAGCGGCGCAGCGGGTCCAGGAGGGCTGGCCGCGCCGACAGCAGCCCGACCGCCGGAGCGCCGACACCGTGCCGGACGCGCGCCAGGCATGCGCCCGCGAGGGCGAACTGGGCCAGCTCGTCGGCGGTCACGTCGACCGAGCCGCCCGCGTCACAGAGGATCACCGGGGACTCGGCCGGCCCGACGACCGCGGCCGCGGCGGCCCGGGTCGCGCCGGGCACCAGCCCGAACGTGAACCCGGCCGCCGCGATGACCGCTTCGAGCGGGGCCACGGAGACCATCGCGTCGGCGTGGCCGTCCCGGACGAGACGGGCCGCGACGCGGACCCCGGCCTCACGCAGCGCACGTACCTCACGCAGCGCCTCGGGGCCCGGCGCCACGCCACGTGACGCGTTCACCAGCCGGACGCGGCCGCCCTCGAGCACACCGTGCTCGGCGAGCACGGGGGCGACCGTGTCCGTGGGCGCCACCACGGTCAGGGTCACCCGCGGATCGGCATCGAGGACGGCGGTGATCTCGCCGAGCAGGTCGCCCGGCGGGGAGCCCGCTCCGATCAGGTCGACAGCGACACGTGCCATACCGTGGTCAGACGTCGAGCACCTGGCGATCGTTGTAACGGCCGCAGGTCGGGCACATGGTGTGCGGCCGGATCGTGTGCCCGCGCGAGCACTTGGCCAGCGCCGGCGCCTTGGCCTTCCACTGCGCCCGACGGGACCGGGTGTTGCTGCGCGAGGTGCGCCGCTTCGGGACTGCCACTAGTCCTTCTCCTTGTTATCGGTGGTGGCAGGGGCCTCGGCAAGGCCGGACAGAGCCGCCCACCTCGGGTCCTGCTGGGTGTGGGAATGGTCCGGCCCGAGATCGTCGAGCCGCCCACCGCAGTCGACGCACAGGCCGGCACAGTCGGGACGGCAGACCGGCGACAGCGGGAGGCTGAGCACGACGGCGTCACGCACCACCGGCTCGAGATCGACGTGATCGTCCACGAGGACGCTGGTGTCGTCCTCGTCCTCGGTCTCGACGGCCCGCTCCGGGTAGTAGAACAGCTCGAGGATCTCCACGGACGCCGAGTCGGAGACCTCGTCGAGGCAGCGGCCGCACTCGCCGACGAGGGGGACGGTGACCACCCCGCTCACGAGGACGCCCTCCATGACGGACTCGAGCCGCAGGTCGAGCTCGACGGCGGCACCGGTGGGCACGCGCACCAGCTCGGTGCCGAAATCCGACGGCTGGATGATCGTCGTCTCGACACGCCGCAGCGAGCCCGGCCGGCGGCCGAGCTCTCGGGTGTCGAGGACGTAGGGCCCCCTGGGGGCGCGCCGACGGGCTCGTTGTGTGGTCATGGCTGTCACAGCAGATGTTCTCACGTCGCGGTCGGTGTCGGAGTGACCTGGGGACGGGCACCGGTCGTACGGACCCGGAATGCACCCGCCCCGAGCCTCCCGAATCGCCGCCACCCGGCCGGCCGTGAACCGATCGGCGTGGACGCCGGCCGGCCCGGCCCGGAGGCCGAACGACCTGGGTGACGACCTGGATGTGTCGAGAGGACGCGCCCACGTCACCGGGCACGGACCACCAGACTATCCGATCGGTGCTCCCGCGCCGGAGGTCAGCCGGACATGGCCCGTCATGCCACCGCGCGCGGCGGGCACACCGGCCCACCGCTCGCCGTCCTCCGGCCGGTCGGGGTCCATCCGCTGCCCGGGCGCGGCGGCGGCGTTCAGCGGCCCACCGAGACCGGCCGGGCCGGCGCCGGCGGCGTTGACGCCAGCCGGATCGATCCCACCGCCGTGCATCCCACCGCCGTGCATCCCACCGCCGTGCATCCCGTCGGCGTACGGACCGCCAGCGTGCGGAGCGCCAGCGTCGGAGAAAGCCGCCTCCGGGCCCGCCTGGCCGCCGGAGACCGCCGGGTGGAGGTCCGTTCCGCCGGCGCCGACCGCCGCCGACCACGAGCCCACCGGTGCGGCCGCCGCCGGCCCCACTCCCCCGAACTGGTGCGGGCCGGCCGGACCACCGGCCCCGCCGTGGGCGCCGGCCCCGCCCGCCACAGCGCCACGGGAGGCCAGCCGCTCACGGCCCCGGGCGACCGAGGCGAGCGTGCGGTCGAGGACCTCCTCGAACCCGGCCAGCTTGCCGTCGACGTAGGAGTCGATCTGGCTGCGCATGTCGTCCGACGCCTGGCGGGCGGCCGCGATGATCGCCGCGGCGTCGGCCTCCGCCTGGGCGACCACCGCGCTGCCCGAGGCCAGTCGGACGCCCTCGCGCCGGCCGTCGGCCACGATCGCGGCGGCCCGCCGGTGCGCGTCGTCGATGATCGCCTCGCTGTCCGCCAGTACCCGGTCGGCGTCGGCCAGCCGCTCGGGCAGCCGCGCCCGCAGGTCCTCCAGCGCCTCGAGCATCTCGGCGCGGTTGAGCACGCAGGACGTCGTCAGCGGCATCGCCCGCGCCCCCTCGACCACAGCGATGATCAGGTCGAGGCGCTCAGCGAGATCATCCATGACCGGTAGGTTACGACCGGCCGACGGAGCACCCGGCAGCGACACTCCGCTAACCGACACGGACCCGCCAGGACGACCCGGAAGCCCGATATCGACGCGACGCGACGATACGACCCCGCCGCGCACACGCCATCACAACAGAAACACAACGACCACTTGATGGCAGACTCCCGCCGGCGGCGCCCACAGGGGTGCCGCCGGCGATCGGTCCACACTCGGGCGACTAGGGCGCGGAGCGGTCCCGCAGGCCCTTGAGGACGACGTCCGGCACCAGCCCGGAGACGTCGCCGCCGTAGCGGGCGACTTCCTTGACAAGGCTCGAGGAGAGGAACGCGTACTGCGGGTTCGTACTCATGAACAGGGTCTCCACTCCGGCCAGCGAGTGGTTCATCTGTGCCATCTGCAGCTCGTAGTCGAAATCACTGACGGCCCGCAGGCCCTTGACAATGGACTGGATGCCGCGCACCCGACAGAAGTCGACCAGCAGGCCGTGCGACGAGTCCACTACGACGTTGGTGGGTGCGTCGGGATGGCTGCGCACCGCATCCCGGATGAGGTCGATCCGTTCTTCGATCGTGAACAGATGTGCCTTCGATTTATTGATCAGAACGGCGACGACGACCTCGTCGAAGAGCTTGCTCGCTCTGACGATGATGTCGAGGTGACCGTTGGTGATGGGGTCGAACGATCCGGGACAGACTGCCCTCCTCATGATCGATTACCGTACCAGAGGACCCCCTCTCCGTACCTGCGCTCACGCAGTGCTATGAGGCCGTCCGGCCAGGTCACGGGACCGCTCCGGTACGCGCGCTCGACCACACAGACCGCGCCCGGGGCCAGCCAGCCGCCGCCGACCAGCTGCCCGAGCACGCCGTCGAGCTCGGCGCCGGGCAGGGCGTAGGGCGGATCGAGGAAGACCACGTCGTAGGCCTCGGCCGGGGTGGCGGACAGGACCCGTTCCACCGCCGAGCGCACCACCTCGGCGCCCGCCAGGCCGAGGGCCTCCGCGTTGCGGCGCAGGGTGCGCACCGCCGTCGCGTCCCGGTCGACGAGCAGGGCGTGCACCGCGCCGCGGGACAACGCCTCGAACCCGACCGCGCCGGAGCCCGCGTACAGGTCCGCGACCCTTGCTCCAGCGAGATCCACCAGCGTCGCGAGTGTGTTGAACAAGCCCTCCCTCGTCCGTTCGGAGGTGGGCCTGGTCGCGCCGCCCGGCGGCACCACCAGCCGCCGCCCCCCGGCGTGCCCGCCCACGATCCGCGTCATCGCCAGGTCAGCCCTTCTCCAGGAAGGCCGCGCTGGCCTCGTCCAACGCGGCCGTGAGCCGGCGCTGCAGGGCCGGCTGGCCCTCGAGCTCGGGGTCCGCCGCCACGAGCGCCCCGGCCTCCTCGCGTGCGGCGCGGATGAGGTCCTCGTCCCGCAGCAGCTCGAGCAGGCGCAGCGACCGGCGCCCGCCGGACTGGGCCGCACCGAGGACGTCGCCCTCCCGCCGCTGGGCGAGGTCGAGCCGGGCCAGCTCGGCGCCGTCCGACGTCGCGGCGACGGCCAGCAGGCGCTCGGCGGCCGGCGCGGCGCCGTCGACGGAGGTGTGCAGCAGGCACACCCCGGGCGCACTGCCCCGCCCCACCCGCCCGCGCAGCTGGTGCAGCTGGGACACCCCGAACCAGTCGGCATCCATGATGATCATGACGGTGGCGTTCGGGACGTCCACGCCGACCTCGATCACTGTGGTGGCCACCAGGACGTCCACCTCGCCGGCGGCGAAGCGGGTCATGATCTCGTCCCGGACCGGGGAGGGCAGCCGCCCGTGCAGGCCCTCGACGCGCAGGCCGGCGAGCTCGCCCGTGGCGAGCCGGGGCAGCACCTCGGTGACCGTCGCGCCGACGCGCTCCCCTTCCCGCGGGCCCGCCCCGCTCGCGGGCGGCCCGGACGGCTCCTCGCCGCCGTCTCCGCCTTCGCCGCCCTCGCCGTCGCCGACCCGGGGGCACACCACGTACGCCTGGTGCCCGGCGGCGACCTCGTCGCGCACCCGGCCCCACATCCGGTCCATGAAGTGACTCTTCGCCGCGGGGACGACGAAGGTCGAGATCGGCGAGCGCCCGGCCGGGAGCTGGTTCAGCGTGGAGACCTCGAGATCACCGAACACCGTCATGGCCACGGTGCGCGGGATGGGCGTCGCGGTCATGACGAGCAGGTGCGGCGGGCGCCGGCCCCGCGAGCGCAACTCGTCGCGCTGTTCCACGCCGAACCGGTGCTGCTCGTCGACGACGACCAGGGCCAGGTCGGCGAAGGCGACGTCCGCGCCGAGCAGCGCGTGGGTGCCGACGACGAGGCCGACGCTGCCGTCGGCGACGGCAGCGAGCACCTCGCGCCGGGCCCGGGCCGGCATCGAGCCGGTCAGCAGCGCCACCCTGGTCGCGGGGCCGTCCACCCCGAGCTCACCGGCCCGGGCCTGGTCGCCGAGCAGTTTGAGCAGGCTGCGGTGATGCTGGGCCGCCAGCGTCTCGGTGGGTGCCAGCATGACGGCCTGGCCGCCCGAGTCGACGGCGGTGAGCATGGCCCGCACAGCGACCACCGTCTTGCCCGAGCCGACCTCGCCCTGCAGCAGCCGGTGCATCGGGAACGCCCTGGCCATCTCGGCCGCGATGGTCTCCCCCACCTCGCGCTGGCCGTCGGTCAGCGCGAACGGCAGCGCGGCGTCGAACGCGTCGAGCAGGCCGCCGGCGCACCCCGGCCGGGACACCGTGGCGGCCAGCTCCGCGCGCCGGCGCCGCTGGGCGAGGGCGACCTGCACGACGAGCGCCTCGTCCCACTTCAGCCGGGTGCGGGCGACGGCGATGTCGGCCCGCGAGGTCGGGCGGTGGGCCAGTTCGTAGGCTTTGCGCAGGCTGGCGAGGCGATGCCGGGACCGCAGCACCGCCGGAAGTGGATCGTCCAGCTCGCCGAGCGAGTCGAGCACCAGCCGCAGGCAGCGCGCCAGCGTCCAGCTCGTGATCTTCGCCGTGGCCGGGTAGATCGGGACGAGGGAGCCGGCGAATCCGGCGGCCACCGGGGCCGGCTCGCCCGCCGCCGCGGCGCCGCTCCCGGCACCGCCGGCTCCTTCGACGACGCCGACTCCATCGGCACCGCTGGCTCCGTCGATGCCGTCGGCCCCGTCGGCGTCGTCTTCGGGGTCTGGCGCGTCGAGGAGATGGACCTCGGGATGGATGAGCTGGCGCCGGCCGCGGAACTCGGCCACCTTGCCGGCGAACAGCGCGGTCGTGCCGGGGACGAGCTCCTTCGCCCGCCACTGCTGGTTGAAGAACACCAGCGAGAGCTCACCGCGGCCGTCGGTGACCGTGATCTCCGTGCGGCCACCACCGCCGCGCCGGCGGGGCCCGCCGCCCGACCCGGGCCGGCCCTGGTGCCGGACGACCTTCGTCACCCGGGCCTGCACGGTGGCGATCTCGCCGACGGCGAGCTCGTGGAGATCGGTGAGCTCGCCGCGCTCGTGGTAGCGCCGCGGGAGGTGGTCGAGGAGATCCCCGACGGTGTCGAGTTCCAGGCCGTCGGCGAGCAGCGCGGCGGTGCGCGTTCCCAGCGGGCCCTTCAGCGGGGTGTCAAGGTCGAGCACCCTTCGATACTGCACCGCACCACCGACACTCTCGGTGGCCGGCTCGTCCCCGCCACGGACGCCCGGGCAGGCCGATCGCCTCTTCCGCCCATCGGCGCGGGTCTCTCACCCACCGGCGCAGGCCGCGGCGACCTCGATCGCCACGACTGGGGTAGCCTCGCAGTCGACTACAGGCTAGAGCGGCCGGCAGTTCCCGGCCATCGCGATTGACGGAGTGTTCTCGTGTCTTCGGTGTGTGACGTCTGCGGCAAGGGGCCGGGCTTCGGCATGTCGGTCTCCCACTCCCACCGGCGCACCCGCCGTCGTTGGAACCCCAACATCCAGACCGTCCGGGCGATGGTCGGCCGTACGCCCAAGCGGCTCAACGTCTGCACCTCGTGCCTGAAGGCGGGCAAGGTCACCCGCGGCTGACCCGGCCGGCGCCCGGATCCCGCCACAGCGACCTGACCGGGCGGCACCGCGGCGGCCTGTAGACAGGCCGGGCGGCCCTCTGGAGGGCTTCGGCCAGGGCTCCATGGGCATCGGCTACTGTCCCGGCATGGGAGCCTCCACGCGCAGGGTTCGGCTCGTCCTTCTGTTCGGCGGCCGTAGCACGGAGCATTCGATCTCGTGCGTGTCCGCCGGCGGGGTGCTGCGGGCGCTCGACCGGTCCCGTTACGACGTGATCCCGGTCGGCATCGACACCGAGGGCCGCTGGGCGGTGCTGCCCGACGACAGTCCGGCGCTCGCCCCGGTGGGCACGGATCTCCCCGTCGTCGACGCGTCGACCGGCCTGGCCGTCACGCTGCCCCCGAGCCCGTCCGCGGCGCCGGTGGTGGTGCACGACCCGTCCGCGGCGCTGCGCGACCTGGGCCCCGTTGACGTGGTCTTCCCGTTGCTGCACGGGCCGTTCGGCGAGGACGGCACGATCCAGGGCCTGCTCGAGATGGCCGGGCTGCCCTACGTGGGCTCCGGAGTGTTCGCCAGCGCCGCGGCCATGGACAAGCAGCACATGAAGAGCATGCTCGCCGCAGCCGGCCTGCCCGTCGGCCCCTACGCCGTCCTGCGGCCCGGCCAGGCGCTGTCGGAGCCCGACCGCGAGCGGCTCGGGCTCCCCGTCTTCGTCAAGCCCGCGCGCGGCGGCTCCAGCATCGGCATCAGCCGGGTGGACGCCTGGGCCGACCTCGACACGGCGCTGAAGACAGCCCGGGCCAGCGACCCGAAGACACTCGTCGAGGCGGCGGTCGTCGGCCGCGAGATCGAGTGCGGCGTTCTCGACAGCCTCGACGGCTCCGGCCCACAGGCGAGCGTGCCGGCCGAGGTCACCATCACCTCGTCGGCCGGCTTCTACGATTTCGAGGCGAAGTACCTCTCGGACGGAGCCGTCTTCGACGTGCCCGCGCGCCTGCCGGGTGAGCTGACCGAGCGGGTCCGCGCGACCGCGGTCGCCGCGTTCGAGGCGTTGGACTGCGCCGGGCTGGCGCGGGTCGACATGTTCGTCACGCCCTCGGGCGAGATCGTCCTCAACGAGGTCAACACGATGCCCGGGTTCACCCCGATGTCGATGTACCCGCGGATGTGGGCGGCCTCCGGGATCGACTACGCGGCCCTGGTGGACCGCCTCGTCCAGCTCGCCCTGCGCGACGGCGCGGGCCTTCGCTGACGCCGGCCTGACGCCACCGTGAGGCGAGGCCCGACGCCACCCGGACCCGAACCCGGGGCCCGGCGGCCTGAGCCCAGAGCCTGGCCCGCCCCGGACCCGGCGTCAGGCGGTCGTGGACCTGGTGTGCGCGCGAACCGCCGGCGCCAGGGCCACCAGGACCTCGAACGCCTGCCGGTCCGCCGGCAGGGTCAGCACCACCTGAGGGGTCCTGGTCGGGGTGGAGTAGCGGACCTGGGAACCGACGTCCTCGGTGAACCAGGCGACCTGGTCGACCTCGGAGAGGGTCGAGTCAGGCCGGTAGGTCGCCGCGACGCCGGAGGCTCCACAGGTGAGAACAACCGGGTCGGACCCGAACGCCGCCGTGGTCGGAACGGGAGGCTCCACCTCACGGCGGTCGAGACCGTCACCCAGCGAGTCGGGCAGAGCGGCGGTCAGTGCCTCGCAGGACGCCCGGTCCGCACCGGCCGGCGCGGGCGCGCCGGTGATCGCCACAGGCCCGGGCCCACCACACGCGGTGAGCGGACCCGCCAGACCCGTCAGACCCGCGATACAGAGCGGGAGAAGCCGGACCCGCCGCGCAGCCCGTGCCCTGGGGCACGAGCCGGCGGACGGGTCGTGCCGAGTCAGAAATGGACGACGGGGCACGTCAGGGTACGAGTGATGCCGTCAACCGACTGGACTCGTGACATCACGAGTTTTCCCAGGTCATCGACGCTGGCCGCCTGCGCGCGCACAATGACGTCATAGGGACCGGTCACATCCTCGGCCTGGGTGACCCCCGGGATCTGCTCGATCTCCTTGGCCACCGATGCCGACTTGCCGACCTCGGTCTGGATAAGGATATACGCGTGGACCACAGACGCTCCCTCGTCGGACGTCGACAGCCCGTCGAGCAGACACGGGCTGACAGAAGGTAACAGGCAAACGGGCCGGATGAGAGGGTCTGCGGCGAGGAATTTGCTCTGATCGCCCGACTGGCACGGAGGAACCGCGCCCCTCAGCCGGTGAACTCGGCCGTTTCAGGCCCGCCAGGCCCGCTCCAGACCTCACTGTGAGGATCCACACGCCATGACGCCAGCGATACCACCGAACCCGGCCCCGCCCCGGGTGTTGACCATCGCCGGATCGGACTCCGGGGGCGGCGCCGGCATCCAGGCGGATCTCAAAACGATGCTGGCGCTCGGTGTGCACGGGATGAGCGCGATCACCTCGGTGACGGCGCAGAACTCCCTCGGCGTGCAGGGCGTCTGGGACCTCCCCCCGGAGGCGGTGCGCGCACAGATCCGCGCCGTCGCCGACGACATCGGCGTGGACGCGGTGAAGACCGGGATGCTCTCCTCCGCGCCCCTCGTCGGGGTGGTGGCGCGGGAGCTCGCCGGGCTGGGGGCACCGTGCGTGGTCGACCCGGTGGGGGTCTCCAAGCACGGCGACCCGCTGCTGGCCGCCGACGCGGTGGACGTGCTGCGCACCGAGCTCCTCCCCCGCGCGACCGTCGTCACCCCGAACCTGGACGAGGTGCGACTGCTGACCGGCATCGAGGTCACCGACGAGACCGACCTGCATCGCGCCGCGGCGGCCCTGCTCGCCCTGGGCCCGGCGTGGGTGCTGGTCAAGGGGGGCCACCTGCCGGGCGACGCCGTCGACCTGCTGACCGACGGGTCGACCGACATCCTGCTGCGCGCCGAACGGCTGCCGCGCGAGCACACCCACGGGACGGGCTGCACGCTCGCCTCCGCGATCGCCGCGCACCTGGCGCGGGGCGACGACGTCCCGACCGCGGTGCGGGCGGCCAAGACATATGTGACCGGAGCGCTCGCCGCCGGCTTCCCGCTCGGCGCCGGGATCGGGCCCGTCGACCACGGCCATCTGACCCGGGCCGGCACCGTCTGATCCGGACCTCCGCCACCCACGGCGGGGCGTCGCCGGCGGCAGTGGTCCGGGCCGGTAGCTCTCCGCGATCATCCGCACGGAACGTATTCGAACACATGTTCGCCCATCGCGCCACCGCGGCACGTGCCCGGACGCCCCGTGGCGCCGGTCACTCGGTCTGATTGAATCTCCCCGGCTTCAGCCAGGAGCTGACGCACCGAAAACCTGGCGCATCCGACTCATCGCCGTGGAGGCAGCCCGTGAGGGAACCCAGTTCCGGTACGACCACACCCGCGGGTTCGGACCGCCACTGGTACAGGATCGTCGGCGGTGCGCCGCTCACCGGGTCCGTCGAGGTCTCCGGCGCCAAGAACTCGGTCACCAAGCTGCTCGTCGCCACCCTGCTGACCCCCGAGCCCTGCACGCTGAGCCGGGTGCCGCGCATCGTCGAGGTGGACGTCGTCCTCGGCATGCTCGCCGAGCTGGGAACGCAGGTCGAGTGGCTCGACTCGCACACGGTGCGGGTGACGACCCCGCGCATCGAGGACGCCTCGCTCGCCGAGGCCTACTCCGGGGTCAACCGCATCCCCATCCTGATGATGGGCCCGCTGCTGCACCGGGTCGGTGAGGCCGTCGTCCCGCTGCCCGGCGGCTGCCGGATCGGCAAGCGGCCGGTCGACTTCCACCTGCGCGGGCTGCGCGCCATGGGCGCGGAGATCATCGAGCAGCTCCGCTCGGTCGAGGTCAAGACCCTGGGCCTGCACGGGGCGCACGTGACGCTGCCGTTCCCGAGCGTCGGGGCCACCGAGAACCTGCTGCTGGCCGCCGTGCGGGCCAAGGGCACCACGGTGATCTCGAACGCCGCGGTGGAGCCTGAGATCATCGACCTCATCCTCTTCCTGCAGCAGATGGGCGCGCTGGTCGACGTCGAGGTCGACCGCACGATCGTCGTGCAGGGCGTCGAGGCGCTGCGCGGGGCGACGCACGAGGCCATCCCCGACCGCATCGAGGTCGCCTCGTTCGCCGCTGCGGCCGTCGCGACCAACGGCCGGGTGGACGTCGTCGGGGCCCGCCAGGAGCACGTGGCGACCTTCCTGAACCACCTGCGCCGCCTCGGCGGGGAGTTCCAGGTGAGCCCGCACGGGCTGACCTTCCACCGGGCGCGCGAGCTCACCGCGACGCACGTGCAGACCGACGTCCACCCCGGGTACATGACCGACTGGCAGCAGCCGCTGGCCGTGCTGCTGACCCAGGCCAAGGGCGCCTCGGTGATCCACGAGACGATCTACGAGGACCGCTTCGGCTACACCCGCCAGCTCAACGAGATGGGCGCGGACATCGCCCTGTCGACGTTCTGCCTGGGCGGCAAGGCGTGCCGGTTCGCGTCCCGGGACTTCGAGCACTCGGCGGTCGTCAGCGGTCCCACCCGGCTGCGCGGCACCGACCTGGAGATCCCCGATCTACGTGCCGGGTTCGCCTATGTGATGGCGGCCCTGGTCGCCGAGGGGTCCAGCCTGATCAGCGGCACCCGGTTCCTCGAGCGCGGATACGAGGACCCGGTGGGCAAGCTCCGCTCGATCGGCGCGCTGATCGAGACCGTGCCCGCGGACGTTCCGCCCGACAGCACCGACAGCACCGGCGCCGCGGGGAGCCGCGCCACCGGCTGAGCCGGCGAACGGCTCACGGCAGGGACCACAACCGGATGGTCTGGTCCTTGCCGGTGCTGGCCAGGATCCGGCCGTGCGGGGCGAACCGGACCGACATCACCCAGTCCGCGTGGCCCGCCAGCGGCCGGCCACGCGGCCGCGCGCGGGTCCGCTCGGAGGTGTCCCACAGCCGGACCACATTGTCGAAGCCACCGCTGGCCAGGGTGCGGCCGTCCGGGGCGAAGGCGAGCGCCCAGACACGGTTGTCGTGCCCTGCCAGCGGACGGCCCAGCGCGGTCGGGCGGTCCGGGGCGGTGACGTCCCACAGCCGGATCACACCGTCGACGCCACCGAGGTCACGAACGAGGTCGCGCCGGTCACCGGCCCGCCCAGCGGACGGGGCGCGCCACGGTCGGCCATGTCCCACAGCTGGACCGACCGGTCGTCGCTTCCGGTGGCGAGCATGCGGCCGTCGGTGGCGAACGCCGCCGAGCGCACGGGCCCCGCGTGGGCCCTCAGCGGCCTGCCCAGCAGATGGGGAGCACCGGGCCGGGGACGTCCCACAGCCGCAGCGAGCCGTCCCAGCTGGTGCCGGCGAGGGTGCGCCCGTCAGGCGAGAACACGACCGACGTGACGCCGTCGTCGGGGCCGTCCGGCAGGCGCCCGATCGACCGGGGCGCGGCCGGTTCGGCGACGTCCCACAGCAGCACCTCGCCGTCCTTGGCGCTGGTGGCCATGATCGCTCCGTCCGAGGAGAAGTCCGCCGCCAGGACCCAGCCGGCGTGACCCGCCAGCGGCGGGCCGGCCGGACGCGGAGCCACCCGCCGCCCGATGCCGAAGCGGCTCCCCGTGCCCCGGACGGTCGGGTTCCCGGCCACCGTGGGAGTCCGGCCGCGCGCCCCGGACCCCGCCTCGGCGGGTGCGGACCCCACGGCCGGAGGTGGGGTCAGGGCCGGAGCCGCGGCGATGGCTGGGGCCGGCGCCGGCCCCTGGCGCCACGCCCGCGGCCCGGCCCCCGCCGGCAGGCGGCGATTGGCCTCGGAGCGGACGTCCGCGTCGAGGTGCAGCGGCAGGCCGCAGCGGTCCAACCAGTCCGGTCCGTACGCCGCGGCGGCGGCCCGGGCCAGGGAGAGCGCGAACGCCTTCGCCGATTCCGGCCGCGCCTGCGGGTCCCGGGCCAGCGTGCTCGCGACCACCGCCGCGACCGGGCCGGCGATGTCCGCCGCCGGCGTCGCGACATGGTGCGGGCCGAACCCGCCCGCCGGCCGGTCGAGCCCGCCCGCCGGCCCCGGCCGGTCGAGCCCGCCCGCCGGCCGCACGAAGGTCGCCGGGTCGAACGCCTCCGCACCGGTCAGCAGCTCGAGAAGCACGACTCCCAACGAGTAGAGGTCGCTGGCGGGCATCAGCCGACCGCCCGCGAGCTGTTCGGGCGCCATGTAGCGGGGGGTCCCGATCACCGTGCTCGCGCCCGGGCTCGTCCCGTCGACGATCTTCGCGATCCCGAAGTCGGCCACCTTGAGCTGCCCGGCGGCGTCGAACAGGATGTTGTCGGGCTTGATGTCGCGGTGCAGCACGCCGCGGCCGTGGACGTAGGTCAGCGCCGACGCCGCCGCGAGGCCGACCGCGCAGGCCGCCTGCGGGCTCATCCTGGCGCGGCGCCGGGTCAGCGTGCCGCCGGCGAGCATCTCCATGACGAGCACGCGCAGCCCGTCCCGCTCGGCGTAGTCATAGACGCGGATGACGTGCGGATGGTCGAAGCGGGCCGCGATGCGCGCCTCGGCGGCGAACCCGTCGTCCGCCCGGCCGTAGCCGCGCGCCATCACCTTGACCGCGACGTCACGATGCATGCCGCGGTGCCACCCGGCCAGCACCAGGCCGGACGCGCCCTTCCCCAACGGGTCGCCGAGCGTGTAGTCCGGCAGGACGGCGGCAAGCCGCGCCAGGTCAACCTCGTTCATCGACGCACCGCCGGGTCAGGGGCGAACAGGAAAAGCCCCGATCCCGGACCGGGCGAGCACCCCGGTGTAGGTCTGCGTCGTCACCTTCCAGTCCCCGGCGACGAGCACCGCGGCGCCGACGGAGACCCCGCCCAGCGAGGCTCCCGGCACCACGACCTCGAACAGCACCCGCGCGTGCCCGGGATCGACGAAGACGGGCTCGCCGACCAGTACCCGCGCGCCCGTGGTCTGCCTCGGGAACCGCTCCCGCACCCGTTCCAGGACGTCCCGCAGCCCCGGCCCGCCCTCGACGGCGCTCAGGGCGTGGTCCTCACCCTGCCCGCCGGTGAAGGCGCGCCGGAAGGCCGCCCGCACCCGCGCGGCCTCGGTCGGGACGTCCACCGGCGGCGTGCCGGGCTCGTCGAGCCCGTCCCCCGCGGGCCACAGCGTCACGGCCCGCTCGGCAGCCGCGCGCAACGCGGAGCCGTCCACGGTGACGCGCGACTCGGCCAGCCCGCGGGCGGGGAAGTCGACGACCAGCGTGAGCGGCCCGGCCGGCGGCAGCGGCCACAGCCAGTACCGCAGCCGGTGGACGTCCGGCGCCCGCCCACCGGCGAACCCGGCCGTGAACGTGCGATACGCGAGGCCGGGTACGGGCCCGGGCCCGTACCCGTAGGCCGGCTGCGGCGGCTGGACGAAGCCGGGGCCAGCCCAGTCCTCCACCGGGCCCCAGGAGTCCACGACGGTCAGCAACGGGTCGTCCTGCGTGCCCGAGGTGTCCGCGGTGGCGTCGAGCCGGGCGGCGAGGGGCACGCCGGGATCGGCCGCGATCACCCGGGCCCCGCCGGGGAGCACGACGCCGAACCGGACCATCCGCTGCGCCTCCCGTGCCCAGGCCACGGACAGCCGCGGATCGGCGCCGGCCGCCGTCCCCGGCCGCAGGCGGACCTCCAGAGTGATCTCCACCCCGCTCGGGTAGGCGACGACACCACCGATCGAGACGGCGGTGTCCCCGGTGACCCCGAGCGAGGGTGGCGCCGCGACGACCCCGCCGAGCTGGTGGTCCGGCGGCGCCAGCCAGGGAGCGCGCACGGGCCCCGTCAGTGAGGCCGTCAGTGAGACCGGCAGGGGCGCCGCCGGCACGGGCTGCGGGACATCCTCGAAGAATCCCATAATGCGCCGCATCGTGACAGACCCGTGACTTGGCGTCCATCGGATTCCCGGCACCGCCGCCGCGCTCAGCGCCGCGTCAAAGGTGGTACTCGGGGCCGGGCTCGCGGCTCATCAGGTCCTTGACCGCCTCCAGCGGCGGCAGCCCCTCGTACAGCACCCGCTCGACCTGGCGGGTGATCGGCATGGAGACCCCGAGCCCGTCGGCCAGCGCCAGCAGCGGCCGGCAGGAGCGCACCCCCTCGGCCACCTGGCGCTGCTCGGCGAGCACCTGGTCGAGGGTCATGCCGCGGCCGAGCTTCTCGCCGAAGCTCCGGTTCCTCGACAGCGGTGATCCGCAGGTGGCCACCAGATCCCCGAGACCGGCCAGCCCGGCGAACGTCATCGGGTCCGCGCCGAGCGCCGTGCCGAGCCGCGCGGTCTCGGCGAGCCCGCGGGTGATCAGCGAGGCCAGGCTGTTGGTGCCGAAGCCCATGCCCTCCAGCATCCCGGCGGCGAGCGCGATCACGTTCTTCACCGCCCCGCCGAGCTCGCAGCCCAGGACGTCCGCGTTCGTGTAGGGCCGTAGGTACGGCGTCCAGCAGGCGGCCTGGACGGCGTGCGCCGTGGCCGCGGACGCACTGGCCACCACGGTGGCCGCGGGGTGCTCGACGGCGATCTCGCGGGCCAGGTTCGGGCCACTCACCACCGCGATGCGCTCCGGGCCGACCCCGGCTGCCTGCGCGATCACCTCGCTCATCCGCCGGCTGCTCCCGGCCTCCATGCCCTTCATCAGGCTCACGTAGACGGCGCCGGGCCCCACCAGTGGCGCCCACTCGACGAGGCAGGAGCGCAGCGCCTGCGACGGGACGGCGAGCACCACCAGGTCGGCCTCGCGCAGTGCCCGCTCCGGGCTCGAGGTGGCGCGGACCAGGTCCGGCAGGCGGACGTCCGCCAGGTAGCGAGGGTTGACGTGCCGGCCGTTGATCGCGTCCGCGATCGCCCGGTCTCGGGCGAACAGCGTGACGCGCGCGCCCGCGTCGGCCAGCACCTTGGCGAAGACCGTCCCCCAGGAGCCGGCGGTGAGGACCGCCGCGCGCCTCACCGCGCGCTCCCGGCCCGCGGCGCGTCCGGGTCGGGCGGGCGGGCCCCGGGCGACGCCGCCGCCTCCGGCTGACAGGGAATCTCCGGACCCGGTTCCGCGGAACCGGCCGGCGGCACAGGATCAGCCGGCACCGCGGAACCGGCCGGCGGCGGCGCCGGCTCGCCCCGGACCAGCTCCACCACCGCGGTGAGATCGGCCATCACCACGTCGGTCACCGCACGCAGCAGCCACGCACCGGACGGGTCAGCCACACCGGACGGGTCGGTCGGCGCACCGGACCGGGCGGCGAAACGGCTCAGGTCGACGGGCCGGCCCGCGTGGACGCGGATCTCCGGGCGGGCGAACAGGTGCGGCCGCCGGTCGCGCCCCCAGATGCGCTGCGCGCCCCACTGGGCCACCGGGATCACCGGCGCGCCCGTCGCGAGAGCGAGCCGGGCCACGCCCGTGCGGGCGCGCATCGGCCAGTAGTCGGGATCGGTGGTGATGCCGCCCTCCGGGTAGATGACCAGCGCGCGCCCCGCGCGCAGCGCCGCGACCGCGTCACGCAGCGCGCCGCCCGCGCTGGGATCCCGGCGGTAGACCGGGATCTGCCCGGCGCCCGCCAGCACACGCCGCAGGATCGGAACCTCCCACAGGTCGCTCTTCGCCATGAACCGGGGACTGCGCCCGGCGGCGTACACATAGTGCGCGAGCAGGGGCGGGTCCACCGTCGAGAGATGGTTGGCGACCAGGATGACGCCCCCCGACGCGGGGATGTTCCCCTGCCCCGACCAGCGCCGGCGGGTCAGCAGGCAGGACAGCGGACGGATGACGGCCGCGGCGAGCGCGATCCAGAACCCGCCCCGCCATGGTCGTCCCATGAGTGGGCAGTCTTGCTCAGCGCCGGGAAGACTGTCGAGTTCGTGCCATGACGGGAGGACCCGGGCACCGCCGGCGGGCCCGTCGCCCGGCGCCTCGCGGGCGGATGCCGGACGCCGCGGGGACCGCCCGCGGCGGGTCGGATGTCCTATCGTCGGCGCTGTGCTGACCACCGAGACCGCCCCGCCCTGGGTCGTCCTGGTCCCGCTGAAGCCGCTGACCGCCGCGAAGTCCCGGCTCGACCGGCCGGACCGCGGCGCGCTCGCGCTGGCCATGGCTCTGGACACCGCGAGGGCGGTGCTCGACGCCGGCGAGGGCGTCGTGGGCCTCGTCGTCGTCACAGACGACCCCCGCGCGCGGCGCGCCCTCACCGAGCTCGCGCGGGACCGGTCCGAGATCCCGGCCGGCACTGACAGCACAGGGAGCGGCAGCGCGGGTGGCGTGGGCGGCACGACCGGTGTGGGCGGCATGTACGGCCTCACGCGGACGGGCCGGCTGCTGGTGGCCGCGGACGAGCCGAACCGGGGGCTCAACCCGGCGCTCGCGCACGGCGCCGCGCTCGCCCGCCGGATACACCCGGGATGCGCCGTCGCCGCGGTCTCCGCCGACCTCCCCGCGCTGCGCCCGGCCGAGCTGCGACGGGCGCTGGCGGCCGCGCCGCCGTCCGGTAGGGGCGTGCTCGCGGACGCGGTCGGCACCGGCACGGTGCTACTCAGCGCCGCTCCCGGTGCCTCGCTGTGTCCCTCGTTCGGCCCCGGCAGCTTCGAGGCGCACCTCGATTCGGGGGCCGTCGACCTCACCGCCCTGCTCGCCGACACGGTTCCCGGACTGCGCCGGGACGTCGACACCGTCGCCGATCTCAACACGGCCCGCGCCCTCGGGCTGGGCCCGGCCACCGCCCGAGCGCTCGCGGCCGACCCGTCCCCGCGCACCGCTGCGTGAACCGGCCCCGTTGGGCCCGCACCGCCCGCGCGGGGGGTGCGGGGGACGGCCTCGGCGCGGTGACCGTCGTCAGCCTGGCGCACGTGCACGACCCGGCGACGACGCCGGTGTTCCCCGGCGATCCCGAGTTCACCCTGACCACCGCGGCGACCATCGAGCGGGACGGCTACTACCTCCAGCTGGTGCGCCGCGGCGAGCACACCGGCACCCACTGGGGCGCGCCCGGCCACTTCGACCCCGCGGGGGCGCTCGCCGACGCGCTGCACCCGGCGGACCTGTTCCTGCCCGCGGTGCGGATCGACGTCCGCGCCGCGGCGGCCGAGAATCCCGACTACCAGGTGAGCCTGGCGGACCTGGCGGCGTTCGAGCGCCGGCACGGGCGCATCCCCGCCGGTGCCGCCGTGATCGCGTGGACGGGATGGGACCGCCGCTGGGGCACGCCCGCCTACCCGAACCTGGACGGGCACGGAGGCATCCATCAGCCCGGCTTCGGGCTGGCCGCCGTGCGCTGGCTGATCGAGACCGGCCGGCTCGGGCGGCGGGGTGCCCTGGGGTCGGACACCTTCGGCCCCGACCCGGGCTCGGACGACACGTACGCGGTCTCCAGGGCGCTCTACCGCGAGCACCGCGTCTCCCTGGAGAACCTGGCGCACCTCGAGGCGCTCCCGCCCATCGGGGCCTGGGTGCTGGCGGGTGGCGCCGTCAACCGCGCCGGCTCCGGCTCGGCCGCCACCGTGTTCGGGCTCATCCCGCCCCACCGCCAGGGCACGCGGCGCCGCTGGACCGGGCCTCACCACTTCTGGGACCCACCTTCCTCCCCGCCGGAGCCATAGCCGTCCTCGCCGTCACCGGGACCACCGCCGGGACCGCCGCCGATGGGCGGCAGACCCGACAGCGGCCCGGGCCGCGCGAAGAGAAAACCCTGGCCGAGCTCGCAGCCGAGACGGTCCAGCTCCACCAGCTGCGACTCCCGCTCGATGCCCTCGGCGACCACGACCGCCCCGAGCGCGTGGGCGACGTCGATCATCGAGCGACGCAGGTTCGAGACCCGGCTGCCGTCCATCGGGGACTCGATGAGCGTGCGGTCCAGCTTGACGACGTCCACCGGCAGCCGGTGCAGGACGGCCAGGCTCGTGTTGCCCGCGCCGACGTCGTCCAGCGCGATCGCCACCCCCAGGTCCCGCACGCCCGAGAGCACGTCGGCCGCGGCGGAGAGGTCCGCGATCCGGCTGGTCTCGGTGACCTCCACGACGAGCCGGCGGGGGTCGAGCCGGCTCGCGGCGAGCACCCGGGCGACGCTGTCGCGCAGCCTGGTGTCGGTGATCCGGCTCGCCGAGACGTTCACGTGCAGCCGCAGCCGCGAGCCGGCCGGGTAGGCCAGCGCGACCTCGGTGCACGCCCGGGTGAGCACCAGGTCGTCGAGCAGGCCGACCATCCCCCCGTTCTCGGCGGCGGCGACGAACGTGCCGGGCGGGACGGGCCCGCGCCCGGGGTCGGTCCAGCGGGCGAGGGCCTCGAGCGCCACCGGGTGCCCGTCCCGCAGCCGCACGATCGGCTGGTAGTGGACGTCGAAGCCCGCCGAGCGCCCGCCGCGGCGCAGCGCCGTGGCCAGCGCGTCGGCCAGGTGCGCGCCAGCCTCCGGCGAGGCCATCCCCGGCCGGTAGGTCACCAGCCGGTTCTTGCCCGAGCACTTGGCCACGTGGACGGCCGTCTCGGCGTGCCGAAGCAGCGACTCCCCGGTCTCGTGGGTGCGGCGGGCGACGGCGAGCCCGACACTGGCGCGGATCGAGCGCGGCCGCCCGCCGACCGCCATCGGGTGGCGCAGCGCGGCCAGCACCCGCTCCCCGACCACCTCGGGCGACTCGTCGCCGCCGGCCAGCAGTACCGCGAACTCGTCCGCGCCGACCCGGGCGACCAGGTCGGTGGTGCGCACGCAGTGCCGCAGCCGCTGCGCGACGGTGCGCAGCAGATGGTCACCGGCCGCCGGGCCGAGGCTGTCGTTGAGGGCGCTGAAGTCGTCAAGATCGCAGTACAGGATGGCGATGCCGCCACCGGACCGGTCGTCGCCGGAGCGCCAGCGGTCGGTCAGGGCGCCGCGCAGCCGGTGCTGGAACAGCGCGCGGTTCGCCAGCTCGGTGAGCGGGTCGTGGAAGACCCGGTGGTGGATCTCCCGTTCGGCGGCGTGGACCCGCTGGGCGAGCCGCCGGCCCGCGCGGGCCGCCACCAGGCGGTCGGCCACCATCCCGGCGACTACCACCGCGGCCAGCCCGATCTCGACGCCGTCGAGGCGGTGGCCGCCGGCGAGGCCGGCCAGCACCGTCGCCGTCGCGCAGCCGGCGACCAGCGTGGGCACCAGGAGAAAGCCCCAGCGCTCGGACCCGTCGCCGGCGTCGCCCGCGTCGGCGCCGCCGGCTCCGCGACCGCCGCCGGCCCCGCGAACGCCCCCGGCCGCCCGTCCACCGCCAGCCGCCCGTCCACCGCCTGCCCCGCGAACACCGCCGGTGCCGGCGCGTGTCGACACGGCGTGTCCGTACCCGACGGCATGGCCGAACCGCGCGGCGTGACCGAAGTCCATGGCGTGCGCATGCCCCGCGGCGTGCTCTGGACCCGCGGCGTGCGCGGCCGCCGGGAGTACGAAGCCCGCCGTCCCGATCCGGGCGCCGCCGGCCGCACGCAGCACGGCCAGCAGAACGAACGCGCAGCCGGCGATCGGCACGACCCCGACCACCGCCGGGAAGGCGGCGGCGTCGGTCGGCCCGCGAAGCCATGAGGTCGAGGCGACGATCAGGAACAGGCCCACGGCGGCCGCGAGGATCCGGACCCGGTCCGGAGGCCGCCGGAACGCCGTGGCGTGCAGCGCGGCGACGACGAGCAGCACCGCCCCGGCGGGATAGACGGCCGCCACGGCACGGCTCCACCCGTCCGTGCCGGCGGCGGCGAGCGCGGGGCGCACCCCGAGCCCCCAGCCGACGAGAATCACCGAGCAGGCAAGCAGCAGCCGGTCCACCAGGCCCGCGACGCCGTCACCGGTGCGCTCCGCCCGCGACCGGCGGACCCGGTCGGAACCACCGAAGCCACCGGAACCGCCGAAGCCACCTGAGGTCCCCGGCCCGCCCGCGATCGGCACACCCGCCGGCAGGGGCGGCAGATCCGGCTGGTTCACCGGCCGGCGCGCCCGCGCGGTCGGGGTCGCGGCGAGCGCCGCGAGTGCCAGGACGGGCATCGCCAGGTAGCCGACGTCCGCCAGGGACGGCCGGCGGGGCCGCTGGCCGTCACGCCCGTCGGCGACCCACGCCGACTGGCTGGCCGTCCACGCCACCAGCGCCGCGGCGACCCAGATCAGCCATCTGCCGTGGGCCCGTCCGAGCCGGCGGCCTGTCCACACGCAGCCGGCGGCCGCGGTGAGACCCGCCGCGATCCCGACGCCGTCGAGCAGTAGAGGCACGCCCACCCTCCTCCCCCTGTGGTCCGGTGGTCCGCCCCACCGGCACCTGGGCCGGTTCTCTGCGCACCGACGTCCGTGGGGTCAGCCGGCGGCGACCGAGGGTTATGACGGCTTTCGCGGATGACGGTGCGTCGCGGATGACGGTGCGTCGCGGGTGACCAGGACCCGCTGGGCCTGATCACTCGCGAGGGGTCACTGACCGCGGCGCAGGCCGCGGCACGCTCGTCGGGAACTCCCGCGAACCAGGACAGCTCGTGCGTGTTCGATCAATCGACGCCGAGAGACCAGCTCGTCGGAGAGCCCCTCGGGTCACCGTATCTTGTGATCAGGCAAACACAAAGAGTGTCCACCTGTGGTGCGCGCGGCGCGTCGGGCACCCTATGGCGTCAGACGAGACGTCGCGGACGGCCAAACCGGACGAGCGCCGGTTCGCCGCGACACCGGCATCGGCGCCGGCAGTCGCGCCGGCGCCGACCGGGCCGGCGACAGTGGTAGTGCGGGTCGGCCGGTCGGTCGGTGTGGCGGCGGCGGGGCGGGCTGGTCCTGAGTCGGAAGTAGCTCGGCCCTCTAGACGACGTCGACCCGCGCGGTGGCGACCAGGACGCCGCGGCCCGCGCCGACGTAGCGACCCGAGGTCGGTGCGACGTCCTGGTAGTCGCGACCGACCGCCACCGTGACGTACCGCAGGTCGGCGAGCCGGTCGTGGCAGGGGTCGAAGGCCACCGCGGCCGCGCCGACACCGCCGGGGGTGGACGCCTCGGCCGGCCCCGGATCGACCGCCCCCGCCCCGAGCGCGTCAGCCCCGCCGACGGGCGAGGCCCCGCCCACGGGCGGAGCGAGGGCCGCGGGCACCAGCACCTCCACCCAGGCATGCGAGGCGCCCTCACCCAGCATGTGCCCCTGCGCGTACCGGGCGGGGATACCGGCCGCGCGGCACATCGCGATCATCACGTGGGCCTGGTCCTGGCAGACGCCGCGCCCGCCGGCGAGCGCCTGGGCGGCGGTCGTCCCGACGTCGGTGCTGCCCGAGACGTAGGCGATGCGCTCGTGGACCCATCCGCACACCCGGCGGGCCGCGGCGACCGGGTCGGGCCCGGCCATCGAGCGCGCCGCGTCGATCATCGCCGGGGTGGGGGCGGTGAGAGCGGTGGCGGTCAGCAGGCGCCGGCTGCTCAGCGCGGACGCCGGCAGCGTCGGCCACCCGGCCCGGGCGATCCGCTCGACGACGACGGTGACATCGAAGTCCAGCGTCGGCGGCACGACGTCGATCCGGATGTTGGCGATCTGAAGGCCGTCCGGCCCGCGCTGCCAGGTCGTGCGCGCCTCCGGGGCGGAGACCCGCAGGTCGACGGACCGGCGGAACTGGCCGCCGTGCCGCGGCGGGGGCACCGCGACAAGCCGGTGGTCGAGGTTCGTCGCGCTGCCGTCGTAGGTGTACCGGAACCGCTGACTCACCCGGTAGGTGACCCGCTGCGCGCCCGCGATGTCGGGCACGGCAGACGCCGGCCCGGCGGGCGTGAGCCGGCCACCGGGTGTCCCAGGAGTCTCCACCACGCCACCGATCGTCACTCTGGCCTGTTTCCCGTCCGTTAACAAATGCCACATCGCGGCACGACTGTCACCGAACGGAAGCGGCACAGGACATCTCAGCAGCCCGGACGGCACAACCAATCCTCATGATTACCTCACATCGTCATACTTCGAGGCTGCCGCGTTCACTCAAGCCTGGCAGCATGGACAAGCATGAGCGAGCTGGTGGCGACCCGTACGGATCAGCCGCAGCGGAAGGCCCGAAGCGCGCTGCTGGAGCCCCTGGAGGCGCCCCGCACGCCGACCCCTTCGGACCTCCCGCCGGACCGCTACATCAACCGCGAGAAGTCCTGGCTTGATTTCAACAGCCGTGTCCTCGCACTCGCCGAGGACGTCTCGACCCCATTGCTGGAACGGGCGAAGTTCCTGGCCATCTTCGCGAGCAATCTCGACGAGTTCTACATGGTCCGGGTGGCCGGCCTGATGCGCCGGCACGCCACGAGGCTGGCCGTCCGCTCGGCCGACGGGCTGACCGCCCGCGAGCAGCTCGACCTGATCAGCCGCACCACCGCCGAGCTCACCGCCCGCCACTCGCGCTGCTTCACCGACGAGGTGGCGCCCTCGCTCGCGCACGCGGGGATCACGGTCAAGCTGTGGCAGGAGCTCGGCGACCCGCAGCGGGAGCGGCTGCGGGACTACTTCCACGAGCAGATCTTCCCGGTGCTCACCCCGCTGGCGGTCGACCCGGCGCACCCGTTCCCCTACATCAGCGGCCTGTCGCTGAACCTGGCCGTGGCGGTGCGCGAGCCCGGCGGCGACGCGCAGCGCTTCGCGCGGGTCAAGGTGCCGCAGAACGTCCCGCGGCTGATCCGGGTGGACGTCGACGAGCCGGCCGGGGACCGGGCCGGCACGGAGGCCGCCCCCCGGCACGCCCAGGACGACACCACCGCGTGCTTCGTCCCGCTCGAGGAGGTCATCGCCGCCCATCTCGGGCAGCTCTTCCCCGGGATGGAGGTCGCCGACTCGCACCTGTTCCGGGTCACCCGCAACGCCGACCTGGAGGTCGAGGAGGACGAGGCGGAGGACCTGCTCCAGGCGCTGGAGCGCGAGCTGGCCCGGCGCCGGTTCGGCCCGGCGGTCCGCCTCGAGGTCGACGACGACATCGACGACGACCTGCTCAGCCTGCTGATGCGCGAGCTGGAGATCAGCGACCGCGAGGTCCACCGGGTCCGTGGCCCGCTCGACATGTCGGTGCTCTGGGCCCTCTACGACCTCGACCGGCCGGAGCTGAAGGACCCGCCGCGGGTGCCGATCACGCATCCGCGGCTGCTCACCGACGAGGGCGAGCCGCCGGACTTCTTCGGCGTGCTGCGCGAGGTGGACGTCCTCGTCCACCACCCGTACGACTCGTTCACGACCTCGGTGCAGCGGTTCATCGAGCAGGCCGCGGCCGACCCGAACGTCCTGGCGATCAAGCAGACGCTCTACCGGACCTCCGGCGACTCACCGATCGTCGACGCGCTCGTCGCGGCCGCCGAGGCCGGCAAGCAGGTCGTCGTCCTGGTGGAGATCAAGGCCAGGTTCGACGAGAGCGCGAACATCCGCTGGGCGCGCGAGCTGGAGCGGGCGGGCTGCCACGTCGTCTACGGGCTGATCGGACTCAAGACGCACTGCAAGATCTGTCTGGTGGTGCGCCAGGAGCGCGGCGGGCTACGCCGCTACTGCCACGTCGGCACCGGCAACTACAACCCCAAGACCGCGCGCCTCTACGAGGACCTGGGCCTGCTCACCGCCGACCCGGACGTCGGCGCCGACCTGACCGACCTGTTCAACGTGCTGACCGGCTACAGCCGGCAGACCGAGTACCGCTCGCTGCTGGTCGCCCCGCAGCACATGCGGGACGGCATCATCCAGCGGATCGAGGCCGAGGCCGCGGCCGCCCGGGAGGGCCGCGAGTGCGGCATCCGGGTCAAGGTCAACAGCCTGGTGGACGAGAAGATCATCGACGCGCTCTACCGGGCGTCCCGCGACGGGGTGCCGGTGCACTGCCTGGTGCGCGGCATCTGCGCGCTGCGGCCGGGGGTGCCGGGGCTGTCCGAGACGGTGCACGTCCGGTCGATCCTCGGGCGGTTCCTGGAGCACAGCCGGGTGCTGGAGTTCGCCTCGGTCGGCGAGTTCTGGATCGGCAGCGCCGACATGATGCACCGCAACCTGGACCGCCGGATCGAGGCGCTGGTGCGGGTCCCGCACACCGAGCGGCAGGCCACGGTCCGGGGGATGCTCGACCACGCCTTCTCCGACCAGGTGGAGGCCTGGACCCTGGCCGCTGACGGCCGCTGGGAGCGCCAGACGACCTCGGCGGACGACGAGCGCCTCTCGGACTACCAGGCCGACCTGATGGCGCAGGCGTACGAGCGCGGGCGCCGCTAGCTGGCAGGGCAGACGGGCGGCGGCGGGCTCTGCGTCCGCCGCGGCCGCGCTCCGGAGCGTCGTGGGTGTCCACGCTCGCTCCGGAGCGCGGCCGCGTGAGGGCACGGCCGTCAGCCGCTCAGTCGCTGCTGGCCGAGACGCTGGCCTTGAACTCCGAGCCGGGACGGAACTTCGGCACCACGGACGCGGCGACGTGGACGGGCTCGCCGGTCGCGGGGTTGCGGCCCGTGCGCGCGGCGCGCTCCACCCGCTCGAACACACCGAACCCGGTGATCGTGACCTTCTCGCCGCCGGCCACGGCCTCCTGGATCGCGTCGAACACCGCGTCGACCGCCTTGGTGGCGTTCGACCGCCCACCCTCGATCTGCTGGGCGATGCGGTCAACCAACTGGGACTTGTTCACAACAACCTCCGGACGCCCCCGCACGGTGCGGGGTGGGGAGCAGATCGGGCATCACACTGCGCTGCACCGTAGGCATCTCCACTGTCGAGGGCAATTCCCATGAGCGTGTCGCGTCACACAAACCCGCACGTCAGCGGGTTCGCGTCGGGTGGCTACAGGTTGCGCGCTGTCCTACGAGCCCGCCGCATCCTGCAACTTGGTCACCTTCAGTAACTTTTGGCGGGGGCGAATTCAAGCCGAAAGTCACGAATTGGTAGCCGGCAGACGCCAGCCGGAGAAGGTCCTCACAGCAACACACCATGGAACTACCCCATGCGGATGTGAGATCACCCTCAGCGTTGCGACGAACACCGGGCGGCAGGCCGGCCGGCGGCGCGCGGACCACCCACCACCTGGGGCGCCGCAAGGGGTTGGAACGTGATCAACGCAACATCCGCGAGGGCGGCCCGGGAGCCCGTCAGTGGGCCGGAAATCCCCGGGCCGAGCGGGGACGTCCCCGCTCGGCCCGGGGAAAATCCTCAGGTGACGCGGGAGGCTCAGGCCGTGGTCGGGAGCCACCCGGGCCGGCTGGCCTCGAACACGGTGATGTCCTGCTCGTGGCGCAGCGTCAGGCCGACGTCGTCCAGGCCCTCCATCAGCCGCCAGCGGGTGAAGTCGTCGAGCTCGAAGCCGGCGACCTGACCGGCGCCGCGGACCTCCCGGGCCACCAGGTCGACGGTGATCTCCGTGGTCGGGTCGGCCTCCACCGCTGCGGTCAGCGCCTCGACCGTGTCGGCCGGCAGCACCACCGGGAGCAGGCCGTTACCCAGCGCGTTGCCGCGGAAGATGTCGGCGAAGCGGGGCGAGAGCACCGCGCGGAAGCCGTAGTCCTGCAGCGCCCAGACCGCGTGCTCACGCGACGAGCCGGTGCCGAAGTCCGGGCCGGCGAGCAGGATCGACGCACCGGCGTGGGCGGGGTCGTTCAGCACGAACGACGGGTCCGCCCGCCATTCGGAGAACAGCCCGGCACCGAAGCCCGTCCGCTCGATGCGCTTGAGCCATTCGCTCGGGATGATCTGGTCGGTGTCGACGTCGCTGCGCCGCAGCGGCACCGCCCGACCGGTGTGGATGGTGAACGCCTCCATGACGGCACGTTCCCTTCGAGTCCGTTCGGAAGTTTCGGAAGTCTGGGAGTCCGGTGGCCCGGGGTCCGGGAGCCCGGAGTTCGACCGGGCCGGGGCGCCCTACAGGTCGGCGGGCGCCGTGAGGCGGCCGGTCACCGCGGTGGCGGCGGCGACCGCCGGCGAGACGAGGTGGGTCCGCCCGCCGGGGCCCTGCCGGCCCTCGAAGTTGCGGTTGGACGTCGACGCGCTGCGCTCCCCCGGCCGCAGGGTGTCCGGGTTCATGCCCAGGCACATCGAGCAGCCGGCGCTGCGCCAGTCGGCGCCCGCGGCGCGGAACACCTCGTCGAGGCCCTCCGCCTCCGCCTCGGCCTTGACCGCCATCGAGCCGGGGACGACCAGGACCCGAAGGCCGTCCGCCACCTGGCGCCCGCGCAGCACGTCGGCGGCGGCACGCAGGTCGGAGATCCGGCCGTTGGTGCAGGATCCGATGAAGACGGTGTCGACGGCGACGTCGGACAGCGGGGTGCCCGGCACGAGGTCCATGTAGGCCAGGGCGCGTTCCACCGAGCCGCGCGCGGCCGGGTCGGCGTAGGCGGCCGGGTCGGGCACGGGCGAGCTCAGCGGCGCAGCCTGGCCCGGGTTGGTCCCCCAGGTGACGTACGGGCTCAGGCTGGGCCCGTCGATGACGACCTCGTGGTCGAACGTGGCGTCGGGGTCGGTGGCCAGGGTGCGCCAGTACTCGACCGCGGCGTCCCAGTCGGCCCCGGTCGGGGCGTTCGGACGTCCCTTGAGGTACTCGAACGTGGTCTCGTCCGGGGCGATCATCCCGGCGCGCGCGCCCGCCTCGATCGACATGTTGCAGACCGTCATCCGGCCCTCCATGGACAGCCCACGGATGGCCTCGCCGCGGTACTCGAGGACGTAGCCGGCGCCGCCACCCGTGCCGATCCGGGCGATCACGGCGAGGATCAGGTCCTTCGCGGTGACGCCGGCGGGCAGCTCGCCCTGGACGGTGACCGCCATCGTCTTCGGGCGGCGCTGCGGCAGCGTCTGGGTGGCCAGCACGTGCTCGACCTGGCTGGTGCCGATGCCGAAGGCGAGCGCCCCGAAGGCGCCGTGCGTCGAGGTGTGGCTGTCGCCGCAGACGATCGTCATCCCCGGCTCGGACAGGCCGAGCTGCGGGCCGACCACGTGGACGATGCCCTGGCCCGGGTCGTTCATCGGGAACAGGCGGACCCCGAACTCGGCGCAGTTCTTGCGCAGCGCGTCGACCTGCGCCCGCGAGACCGGGTCGGCGATCGGCAGCAGCGTGTCGGTCGTCGGGACGTTGTGGTCCTCGGTCGCCAGCGTCAGGTCGGGACGGCGGACCGGGCGCCCGGCGAGCCGCAGCGCCTCGAACGCCTGCGGCGAGGTGACCTCGTGGACGAGGTGCAGATCGATGTAGAGCAGGTCGGGCTCTCCGTCCGCGCGGCGGACGACGTGTGCGTCCCAGACCTTCTCCGCGAGTGTGCGACCCATTGGCCCCACTCCCTCTCTCGCGTGGGCGGGCCCACGCTGCTCGGACTTCGCTGTCATGACGGGACCGCGCGCCCCATGGCCGTGCCGTGCCTTCCACGGGGCATGCGTCTCGCGGTCACCGTCTCGCGGTCGTGCATCTCAGAGAATGAGATGGCAATATCAGACTATGGAACATAGTAGCGGCGTCGGCGTGCTGGACAAGGCCGCCCTGGTCCTGAGCGCCGTTGAGCACGGGCCGGCCGGGCTCGCCGACCTGGTCGTTCGCACCGGCCTGACCAGAGCGACGGCCCACCGGCTCGCCCTGGCTCTGGAGACCCACCGCCTGCTCACCCGCGACTCCGACGGCCGGTTCGTGCCCGGCCCACGACTGGCCGCCGGCGGCCCGACCCCCCTGCCCTGGGAGATGATCGACGCGGCCGGCCGGGTGCTCACCGCCCTGTGCGAGGCCACCGGCGAGAGCACTCAGCTCTACGTCCGGCGCGGACCGGTCCGGGTCTGCGTCGCCGCCTCCGAGCGGTCCACCGGGCTGCGCGACACCGTGCCCGTCGGCGCGGCCCTGCCGATGACCGCGGGCTCCGGCGCGCAGGTCCTGCTCGCCTTCGACGACGCGGCCGAGCCCGAACTGCTGGCGCGCGCGGCGTTCGCGGCGGACGTCCTGCCGAAGGTGCGCCGGCGTGGCTGGGCGGAGAGCCTCGGCGAGCGCGAGCCGGGCCTGGCCTCGGTGTCGGCCCCGGTGTACGGCGCGTCCGGCGTGGTCGCCGCGCTGTCGCTGTCCGGCCCGGTCGAACGGCTGACCCGGTCGCCGGGACGGCGGCACGGTACCGCGGTGGTCGCCGCGGCCCGGGAGCTGTCCAGCCCGCAGGCTCCGACGGGTGCCGACCGAATCCCCACACCCGAAACGGGAATCGTGTCTCAGATCACGACGAATGCGCCAAGAACCCCACCGGGCACAGCGAAAACCACCGCCGCTCCACCGTGAAAGCCGATATTCGATGTCCGGAAACACAATGCTCCCGCACCAGCCGGCCCCGCCGGCACCCCGACGCACCCGGAGAGAGCCCGGCATCGTAGCCTCTGGTGTTGTCAACAGAGCAGGATCGACGTACTGAGCAGTTTCTGCGCACAAGCAGTGATGGCGCAGTCCGGTCAGCCCGCCAGCCCGTGGGATGCCGACCGGACAGGGGGGCGTCCGTCGCTGTGCGTCGATCCGGTGGCCCGGTCGGACTTTACGTCAACGGGCTCTCGCCACTGGTAGGCGAGAGGGTTCACCGGAGTCCTCAGGCTTCCGCAGCCCCCGCCGCGGCAGCGTCACAGGCTCGCGCCGTCCGCTCCCGGACGGCACACAAAGGGGGAAAGGCGCAGTGCGCAAACTGGGTGCACGGTACGTCCTGCACGAATTGCTCGGGCAGGGAACGGCCGGCCAGGTCTGGCGCGGGGCCCATGTCCCCGACGGAGAGCCCGTCGCCATCAAGGTACTTCGGCCGGAGCTCGCTCATGACCCCGAGATCGTCGACCGGTTCCTGCGCGAGTGGGACCTGCTCGTCGAGCTCGACAGCCCTGACCTGGTGCGGGTTCGTGACCTGATCAGAGAGCCCGACACGCCCCTGGCGATCGTGATGGACCTCGTCGAGGGCATCGACCTCCGGGCACACCTCGACCAGAGCGGGCCACGACCGGTGACCGAGGCGGTCAACCTCGTCGTCGGGCTCCTCTGGGCGCTGGACAGCGTGCACGCGGCCGGGATCATCCACCGCGACGTCAAGCCCGAGAACGTCCTCATCGACACCTCGGACCCGCGCCGCCCCTACGTCCGGCTGACCGACTTCGGCGTGGCGCGGATGGTGCACACCCCCACCCGCGCCTCGCTGACCGGCCCGATCGGCACCCCGCTCTACATGGCGCCGGAGCTGACGACCGACGCCCCTCCGACGCCGGCCGTCGACATCTACGCCGCCGGGATCGTGCTCTACGAGCTCATCGCCGGCAGCCCGCCTTTCGACGAGGCGCACCCGGCCGACATGGTGCGGGCGCACCGCGAGGACCAGCCACTGCCCATCCAGGGCGTCCCGCCGGCCCTGTGGGACGTCCTGTCGTCGATGCTCGCGAAGTCGCCGCGCCAGCGGCCCGCCTCCGCCGCGGACGCCGCGGAGGACCTGATCGAGGCGCTCGAGAACGACCGCGACCGCGACGACCCGGACTTCGACTCCGACGACCAGCTGGACCTCGACAACCGCCGTCCCGACAACCGGGACCGCGAGTTCGACGACCGGTCCGCGGGTCGGCGTGGGCGCGACTCCGGCACCGGCCGCGGCGCCGTCCCCGAACCTCGCCGCGACGCGCCCGGGAAACGGGAAGCGGCCTTCGACGCGGCGCAGACCCGGATCGGCTCGGCCGCCGACTGGGCGGAGGACGAGCGCGGCCGCCAGCCGGCCGCGGCGGGGCGCCGCCTCGCCGGCGCCGGCGCCGCGGTCGCGGCGACCAGCGTCACGGGTGCGGGTGGCCCGGCCGGCGACTGGAACGACGCCGAGCACACCCAGATCGCCGGGATGCCACCCGTCCGGCCGGACTGGAACGACGCCGAGCACACCCAGATCGCCGGGATGCCACCCGTCCGCGCCGACTGGAGCGACGACGACACCGGTGGCCGGCCGGCGGTCCGCGTCCCGGCCCGCTCCACGGGCTCCGCGTCCGACCGCAACACGGTGATCTCCGCGATCCCGGCGAACAAGCAGCCGGCCCCGGGCAGCTCGGGCTCGTCGGGCGGACCGGGCGGACCAGGCGGGCGTTCTGCCGGCGACCGCCGCCGCCGCAGCCGCATCGCGGCCGGAGCCGGCCTGGTCGTCGCGCTGGTCGCCGGCGCCGGTGGTTGGGCCCTGGCCGCGGCCGGTGACAGCGAGAGCGCGCTCACCGCGGACGGCGGCGGACAGGTGATCACCGACCCGTCGGTGACGGCGACGCTGCCCGGCGGGGCCCCGATGCCCCCTGGAATGGACCCGGCTGCGATCCCCACCAGCACCGCCGCGGGCGCGAGCCCCCGCGCGGGCACCTCCCCGCGCCCCGGCGAGAGCGCCACGCCCGGGGCCACGCCCACCCAGCCCGGCCAGACCTCGGCCCCGCCCGCCAGCGCCTCGGCCACACCTACACCGAAGGACGGCACCGTCCCCAACGTGGTGGGTCAGAGCCAGGCAGCGGCGACGAACACCCTGTCGGGCAAGGGGTTCACCAACGTGGCGACCAACGAGGTCTGCCAGAAGGGCAAGAACGGCGGCACCGTGATCGACCAGGCCCCGAACGCGGGCAGCGTCGTCCCGGTCACCACCAAGGTGACACTCACAGTGCAGGCGACGAACTGCGTCGAGGTGCCCGCCGTGGCCGGCCAGGCCCTCGCCGCCGCCCGCAACACCCTGGTCGGCGCCGGCCTGGGTGTCCTGGACGGCAACGGCGGCTGCCAGTACGGCGCCGGGCCCAACGCCGCACGCACGACCCCCGGCGCCGGCACCATGATGCACAAGGGCGACAGCGTCTGGCTGGAGCCGACCTGCAAGGACGCCCCCGCGCCCCCGCCCACGACCGCCCCGCCCGCGAGCCAGGCGCCGGCCAAGTAACGCGATCCTCCTTTCGCTCCGACCCGGGCGGCGGACAGACAACGGTCTTCCTGCCCCGGGCGGGGCGCCCCGGACCAGGGCACCGACGGTAGGCCCGAGCGCCACCTGCGCTCGGGCCTACCGCATTTCCGCCCGCATTTCCGCGTGCTTCCGCCGCCACCAGTGCTCACGCCGAACCGGCCGCCGCCCACACCGAACCGAGTTGGCTGATCAGCGCATGGACTGGCTGAGGCAACTCGCTTCGACGAGGCCGGTGGGGCCGGTCCGTGCGCGTGCCTCGAGGTCAGTGTCCCCAGTCCGCGGGCAGGGATGACGAGGACATCGAGCCCCAGGTCCGGGGGGACGGAGCGTGCCGGGACGCGGCGTGCGGGGGCGCTGCCGGGCGGGGCGCCGAGGCGGGGCGGGGGAAGTTGGCGGGCTCAGGGGTCGGGGCCGGCGCGACCGCGCTGTGCCCGGGGGCGGCGGGACCGCCCCGCGGCCCGAGCAGCGCACCGGAGCCGGCCGGCAGCGCGGGCGGGTCGGGCAGATCCGACCGGTTGCGCATGCTGCGTGGCAGCGGCATCGGTACCGGCATCGGAGCCGGATCGGCCGTGCCGGTGGTGGCCGATGTCGTGGACGCCGCCCACAGGTCGACCTCGACGATGATCTCGCCGTTCTCGGAGGACATCCGCAGCCGGCCGCCGTGGACCTCCACCAGCCGCCGCACCACGTAGAGCCCCATGCCGGCGCCGTCGGTCTGCCGGGTCGCCGTTCCGTCCCGCTGGGTGAACGGCTCGAAGAGCTGGCGGATGGTCGCCGGGTCGAGATCCGGACCGGGGTTGCGGACCCGCAGGACGACCTCGTCGCCGACCCGGCCCGCGATGAGCCGCACCGGGGCGCCCGGCCAGGAGTGCACCAGCGCGTTGTCCACAAGGTTCGCCACGACCTGGTGCAGCGCCTGGCGGGCCATCCGCACCGGGAGCTGGGGCGGCAGGTCGACCGTCACGCTGCTGCCGGCGTAGTTCAGGCTCGCGATCACCTCGCGCACGACCTCGGGCAGGTCGGCGGCGGTGGTGTCGTCGGTGCCGGTGGCCGTGGCGGCCGTCAGCATGTTCTCCAGCAGCCTGGAGAGGCGGTCCGAGTAGGTGACGGCCGAGTCGAGCATGTCGTCGAGCTGGGCGTCGGAGAGGCGGTCCCGGCGGCGCCTGATCGTGAGCAGGGTCCCCCGGATGCCCGTCAGCGGCGTCCGGAACTCGTGCGAGACCGTGGCGACCAGGTCGCTGCGGATGCGGTCGGTCTCCTCCAGCCGGGCCATGAGGCTCTGCTGGCCCTCGTAGAGCTGCTGGCGGTAGTCCTCCACCCGCCGACGGGACTGCTCGTTGTAGTGCCAGAAGACCATCTGGGCACCGGCCAGGGCGAAGATGAAGCCGGCGTGGAGCCCTGCCAGGAGCAGGGCGTTGTCCATCCGCGACGCGGCCTCGTCGGTGATCAGGTCGCCGATCGCGAGGATGGCGAGGAAGACGAAGGCGATGGCCAGCAGGTAGACGGTCCAGTCCTCGTAGAGCGCGATGAGCGCGACCACCACGAAGAAGTGGAAGTACATCGGGGTCAGGCCGTCGGAGAGATGCACGAAGACGACCGAGCAGCACAGCAGGCCGAGGCTCGCGGCCAGCGCGCGCACCCGCCGCATGCCGGGGGCCAGCGCGGCCGCGAACAGCAGCGCCGGCGGGCTCGCCGCCAGCAGGCCGTGCGGGAGGCTGTGGTCGCGCCACAGCGCGTACCCGACGATGGCCGGAAGGTGCAGGGCCAGAACCCAGCACATCAGCGCGTGGCGGGCGGCCCAGTCCTCGGTCGGCAGGCCGCGGCCGCGGGGGAACCACGCGACGGGACCGCGGAGCACGGCGTCGGCGGTCGCCGCGGCCAGCCCGGCATCCGCCGCGGGTGACCGGGACGACCGAGACTTCTCGAGCCGCCGGGCGGCGCGCCCGACGTGGGCGCTGCCGTGACGGCGGCGCGCCCGTTCGGGCATGGAGGGGCTGGCGGAGGACATCCGAGCAAGTTTCTCCCGTTCCGGCCTTGGAGCACCATGGCTGTCAAGGGTGGTGTCGTATGACGACTATGCCCAGCTTTGACTAGGCCATCTGTACCACCTGGTAACGGGCTCAAAGAAGCATGGCGCACATACCGCGGTTCCCGACAGGCTGTGGTCCGCGAGGTGGCCCCAGGACGGCCACCCGCGGAGGAGGACTCGTGCCCCCAGTGGCCCTGACTACCGCGACCGCCCCCGTCCGCATCACCCAGGCGGTGCCACAGCCTGCGGAGACCTTCACTGACGGCTGCGCCCCGGCCTCGCTCACCACCCGTCCCGTGCTGCGTCTGGTCGGCTCGGAGCCGCTCGGCTCGTCCGAGGCTGCCGAGGAGGTCGTCCACGGTTGGGGCGGTCCGAGCACGTGCAGCTGCCGCCCCTGCACCATGGCCCGCCACCCCGCGGCCATGCCCCGCCTGCGCGTCGTTGACTAGTCCTTCGCCCGCTTCCGATCCCACCCGCTGACGGCAGCCCGGCGACCCGAGGTCCACCGGGACACCCGCCAGCACCGGCACGCCACCGGACATCACTGGCACTCTGCACGCCGCCGGCACTCCGATGCCACCGGCACGCTGTCCGCGCCTCCGGCGCACCCGTCGCGGCGGACTCGTACCGCCCGCATCCCGCACGCCATCCGCGCGCCCCGGCTCACCCCGGACGGCCCACGCCACCCGGCCCAGCGCGCACGGCACACGGCTGGGCGGCCATCGGTGGGGTACGGCCAGGCCGGTGGAGTCGTCACACCGACGTGACAGGGCGGAGGGCACCGCGCTCCCCGGACTTCGAAAGCTCACGCCCGCCGGGGGTCACACCCGCCGGGCGGACGTCGTTGGGCCCGGAGCACAGGGGTGAGCGAGGCGGGGTGAAACAATGGAAACGCAAAAGCGCCAACCTAAGAAGGTTGGCGCTCGCGATTATTTGTAACGTAGCCCCGACCGGATTCGAACCGGCGCTACCGCCTTGAGAGGGCGGCGTCCTGGGCCGCTAGACGACGGGGCCAAGACTGTCTGTGTGTCTCGTTCAATATACAGCATCGTGGTGCATCTTGTGCAGCTGGGGTACCAGGACTCGAACCTAGACTAACGGAGCCAGAATCCGTTGGGCTGCCAATTACCCCATACCCCATGGGGCCCTCGCGGGCGATGCCTACTGTACCCCATCGGCGACCGCGGTCCACACGAGGGGTGGGCGCGGGGCGAGTCGTCCCATCCGAGCCGTTCGCACCCCCGGAGCAGGCCCGCGACACCACCCCAACCCCAGAACCGAACATCCCCGTCCCACCCAGCACACCGCCATCACGGCCAAATGCGTGGCGGGCTCGGGGCCCGGGGCTCCGGGCGGCGGGAACCCCGGGATTCGAGGCCGGGACGACCGGGGGCGGGAGCGGCCTGGTCGCGGCCGTGGCCTGGTTATCGGGTGGTCACGGGGTTCGTCAGGGTTCCGATGCCGTCCACCGTGACGGCTACGGTCTGGCCGGCGCGCATCGGGCCGACTCCGGCCGGGGTACCGGTCAGCAGGACGTCTCCCGGGAGCAGGGTCATCGCGCGGGACATGAACGCCACCAGCGCCGGGACGTCGTGCAGGAGGAGTTTGGTCCGCGAGTCCTGGCGGACCTCGCCGTCCAGCGTCGTCCGGATGACCCGGTCGGACGGGTCGAGGTCCGTCTCGATCCAGGGGCCGATCGGGCAGAAGGTGTCGTGGCCCTTGGCGCGGGTCCACTGGCCGTCCGTCGCCTGCTGGTCGCGAGCGGTCACGTCGTTCGCGCAGGTGAAGCCGAGGACGACGGACAATGCGCGTTCCGCCGGCACGTCACGGCAGAGCCGGCCGATGACGACGGCCAGCTCGCCCTCGTAGTCGACCCGCTCGCTGTCGGGCGGCAGCACGATCGGGTCCCCGGGGCCGGCCACACTCGTGGACGGCTTCAGGAACAGGACGGGACTGGTCGGGGCCTCGCCGCCCATCTCCCGTGCGTGGTCGGCGTAGTTCTTCCCGATACAGAGAATCTTGCTGGGCAGCACGGGGGCCAGCAACCGTACCTCCGCCAGCGGTCGCCGCACCCCGGTGAAGGTGAAGGGCGCGAACGGATGCGGTGTGATCCCGGCAACAATGGCGGTTCCGTCCGCCACGGAGCCTTCCACCACTCCGAATGCCGGCTCGGACCCGTCGGTGTACCTCGCTATGCGCACTCCGCGACCGTACCGACCGAACGCGGGAATCGGGGTGTCCGGATCCGGGCCGGGTTCCGGCACGTGGCGGCGTCCGGCCGCACTGTGGCCCGAACCACTCGATCATTCGGCCGCCCGGCCGCCGGATCCGGTTCACCGGGACGGCGAAGGGTGGCAACTGTTGCGTGTCGAGTGGTCGATAGCGACCGATGGTGATCTGTAATGTTCATGTGAACCTCAAGCGGTGGGCGTGCTCGCGGGGCGTCGCGTACGTGAGGGCCCGGCGCTGGTTCGCGGCCGGCAAGCTGCCGGTCTCGGCGGGCTGCTCGTCGTCGACCCGTCCGAGGTGGACGACGACCTCGTGCGCGACGTGACCGAGATCCTCACCTCGCTGTGCGCCCGGCTGTACGGCCGGCGCGCGGCGGCCAACCGGGCGCGGCGCGCGGCCGCCGTCGCTGTCGCCGGCCCCGGGGATGCTGGGTGAGCACGGTCCTGCAGGCGTACCGCTACGCCCTCGATCCGACTCCGGCGCAGCTCGTCGCGCTGGGTCGGCACGCGGGCGCGGCGCGGTTCGCGTTCAACTGGGGCCTGGCCCGGGTGAAGGCCGCGATGGACCAGCGCGCGGCCGAGGTCACCTACGGCGTGCCCGAGGCCGAGCGGACACCGGTCCCGTGGACGATGCCGACGCTGCGCCGGCAGTGGAACGACGCCAAGGGCGAGGTCGCCTCGTGGTGGCCGGAGTGCTCGAAGGAGACGTACTCGGCCGGGCTGGATCAGCTTGCCTGCGGCCTCAAGGCGTTCAGCGACTCCCGTAAGGGCAGGCGCAAGGGGCGCCACGGTCTCGCGGACGGCGGGCCGCTGGTTCGTGTCGTTCACGGTGCAGGTCGCCCGCGACCTGCCCGACGCCCCGTCGCGGCAGCGCAAGGGTGGGACCGTCGGGGTGGATCTCGGGGTGAGGTGCCTCGCCGTCCTGTCGACGGGCGAGAGGGTGCCCAACCCACAGCACCTGGACGCCGCGCTGGGCCGGCTGCGCCGCACGTCGCGCGCCTACGCCCGGTCGAAGCCGGGCAGCGTCGGGCGCCGCAAGCGGGCCGCGTGGCTGGCGCGCATCCACGCCCGGGTCGCCGGCCGGCGCCGCGACGGCCTGCACAAGCTGACCACCCGCCTGGCGACGTCCCACGACGTGGTGGTGGTCGAGGATCTCCACGTCGCCGGGATGGTCCGCAACCGCCGGCTGGCCCGTGGCGTGTCGGACACCGGCATGGCCGAAGTCCGGCGACAGCTCACCTACAAGACGACGTGGTACGGCTCGCGGCTGATCGTCGCGGACCGCTGGTACCCGTCGAGCAAGACCTGTTCCGGCTGCGGATGGCGAAACCCAAGCCTCACGCTGTCGGACCGCACGTTCGTCTGCCAGGACTGCGCTCTGGTGATCGACCGCGACTACAACGCCTCGCTGAACCTGAGACGTTTCGCAACGGGTGCCGGAGTGGCCGAAGACCCGGGTGCGTATGCGCCGAACGCCCGTGGAGCCGACCGTAAGACCCCGCCCGCGGGGCGGGTGGCCGTGAAGCGGGAACCCCGCACCGCACGAGCGGGCAAGACGGGGACCGCCGCCCGGAGACAGGCGGCTGCGGAACTGATGATCGCCCATGACCACTGATCCGCAACGGAAGCCGAGAATCAGGCAGGATTGCCGGATACGGGTCGGCGCCCCGGTCGGGACACGGCGTGGCCCAGCACGATCCGCCATCGACCTGGAAGGAGAACGGTGACCGAGATCGACGCGACCCCCGTCTATGACGTCGGCGCACCCGAGCCCAAGCCGATCGACGAGGAGCTCAGCGTCAAGCTGGGCCACCTCGCGGAGGACGCCATCCTCCGCGGCAAGCCGAACGGTGACGAGCGCTGCGACAACTGCCTGTACTACCTGGACACCGACAAGGACATCACCTACTGCTGGCACCCGAAGCTGCGGGTCCTCGTCGGCGGCGACTGGTGGTGCCAGTGGTGGGAGGAGATCCCGGACGAGGACTGAGACGCCGGGGGCGTCCCCGTCCAGTGAACTGATGTCGTGCCGGCGGACACGAGTGCCGCTGGCGTGATGCCTTCCCGCCCATCATGGTCCGGGACGCCTGCGCGCCCGCCGTGGGCCGCGGCGCCTTCCCGCCCGTGGTGGGGCGGGTCGGCGCGCGGCGAGGGCAGGTACGGCCACCGCGAGCGCAGGACGTCGGTGCCGGACACCGTGACCAGCGCACGCGCCTCGTCGAGGCGCTCGGCCACCTCCGGGTCCGGATCACCGCGATCGGCGGCGTGCGTCAGGTCCCGGGCGCCAGCGGGACCACGTCGAACGGCAGGGGGACGTCCTCGGTCGTGCCCGGTGACGGGGCCCCGCCCGCGGGCGGTGTGCTCGCCGGTGGGTTCAGCTGGGATTGCAGGGCATTGGCGACGTCACCGAGGCCTGTCGCCGCGTCGGCGGCGATCTCCCCGATCCGGATGGCCGCGGCGAGGCGGTCGAGGAAGCGGGCGAGCTCCACCGAGGCCTGCAGGCCGCCGTCGCCGGCCGGCAGGGTGGCGAGCAGGTCCGCCGCGGCCGTCTGGGTGATCCGTCCCGTGTCCCGGTAGGTTTCCAGCCGCCGCCGGAGGCTGGCCAGCGTGGACGGCGCGCCGGCGAAGTCCGCGGGATCGACGTTGCCGACCCGCGCGGTGGCCTGCACCGGCTGGCAGTCCTGGCCGGCCGGCAGGACCTGGACCTTCACGTCGAACGGGCCGCGGCCGGTGGCCCGCCCGATCGCCAGCCCGTCCAGCCGGCCCAGCGGCACGACGCCGTCGCCGCCGGGCAGCGCCCGCGCGCTCACCCCGGTCGCCACCGTCGCCCCGGTCTCGTCCAGCAGGGTGAGCTCGATGGTCACGGTCCGCTCGGCGGTGCCGCCCACCCGGGCGCGGACCTCCAGCGACTCGTACTCCGATCCGGTCACGACGTCCCCGCCGACACCGCCCGCGCTGATCGACGCCTGGTCGATCACGGGGGCCACGCAGGTGCCGTCGGACGAGCCCGGCAGCGGGACGAGGGTGGTGACCTGGAAGGGCTGGTCGGTCGCCAGGGCGTCGGTGGTCGGGTCGCCGCCGTCGCCCCCGGTCGCGCCGGCGCCCGCCGGGTCGGCCGTCCCGGTGCCCAGGTTCCCGACGACCGTCGGTCCGACGGCGTACCAGGCCGCCCAGCCGAGCACGGAGCGGATGTAGCCGTCGGAGGGGTTGTAGGAGCGCACCGCGGAGAGCACGTTGTCGGGTACGCGCAGGTCACCCCCGGCCTGGCAGAGGCGATCGGCGGCAGTCAGGGTGGCGTCGTCGAAGTCGTTGGGGTCCGCGCGGCCGTCGCCGTCGGCGTCGCGCCCGATCCACCGCCACATCGACGGCGTGAACTGCATCGGGCCGACCGCCCGGTCCCAGACGGTGTCGCCGTCGAGCCAGCCGTCGTCGGTGTCGCGGATGCGGAACATCCCGGGCGAGCCGTCGAGACGCGGGCCGACAACGGTGGGCGCGACCCGGCCGTTACTGTCCGTGCGTGCACCCTGCCCGTGGCCCGACTCGATCGCGCCGATGCCGGCGAGGACCGACCAGTGCAGGTAGCAGCCTGGATGTTCGGTCGCGGCCCGGTCGGCCGCGTTGGTGTACGCCGCCAGGGCCCGGGCCGGGATGGTCGACGCCTCCTTGCTGGAGCCGGGCGGGGTCGCGAGCGGCGCGTTGCGGACGGTGCCGTCGTCCGACGCGCCCGCGGTCGCTGTTCCGGTCGACGCTGTTCCGGCCGGCGAAGGCGACGCGCCTGCCGTCGGGGACGTGCCGGACGTGGCCGTGGCGGACCCGGCCGGCCGGCTCGCGACCGGCGAGGCGGCGAGCCCGGCTCGCACGGGCAGGCGGACCTGCCCGGACGCGCCCACGACGCTGGCGAGGTCTTCCACGGTCGCGCCCCCGAAGGCGGCGCCACCCTCGGGCAGCAGCTCGGTCTGGTCGACCCGTCCGTTGACGGGGCCGGTGAGCTTCGCTGCGGCGGTTTCGGACGACGGCCCGGCCACCGCGGTGACGGCGAGCGCGAGAGCCGTGGCCGCGAGCGCGATCTTCGGCAGCGACCAGGACCCGTTCGTGGAAGCGTCCCGGTCCCGTCTCCGGCCGCGCCCCCCGGCCAGGTCCCGGCTCCGCGTGGTGCGCGACCGGCTCCCGCCCACCGGCCACGCGCCGGGCGCGGGGCGCCGCCCCAGCCGTACCCGGCGGCCGGCGGCGATCCCGCCCCGGCGGGCCGCAGCCCGTTCGGCAGAGGACGACCGACCGTAGAGAACGTCCTGCTCGGAGGCATCGGCGTCCGGAGACGGCATGGCGCGGGGGGAGCTTCCAGCCGGTCCGGCGCCGCCGGCGGGCACGCGGCCATCAGCAGGCACGCGGCCCTCGACCGGCACGCGGCTGGCCGGCACGCGGCCGTCGGTGCCCACGCCGTCGTCGGTGGGCACGTGGCCCTCGGCGGGCGCCAGGCTGTCGGTGCGCTCAGGAAGTTCGGTGCGCTCAGGAAGCTCGATGCGCGCGGTGGCCTCGACGCGCCCTGAGGTGGAACGGCGGCGACCGCCCGTCCGGCGGCGGCCCCCGGACGGCGGGTCGACCCACACGATGTCCGATACTCCGGGCGACGAGCGGTGCGAGCCGCCTCGGCGTCCACCCACGCTGCCGGTGGAACGACGGCTCATCGCCGACCTCCCCGAGCACGGTCGCGCCCTGTCGGGCGCTCAACCGCCGGGCACCGCGACACGGCCGTCCCCTCTCCTCGGCCGCAGCAGCCGAGATCGCCCATCACCGTCGCCCCCGGGAGCCCCCGAACCCGTCCACCGCCACCTGTGGCGGATGACCGGGATGCCCGAAAGCGTCGCGGTCAGCGTAACGGGCACCAAAGGATGACCGGGCGGCGTTGGCGTCAACCGGGAATTCTTTGACAGGACAGGCCCGAAACGCCCGGACGGCGTTGGCCGTGTAGATCATCCGATGATGAAGAACCCGCGGCGCGGGCGATCGGGCCGGCCCGGTCAGATAGTCAGACGGCATCCGGGTCGGGGCGCTCACCCTGGCGGCGCAGGCCGTAGGTGACGGCGTCCTGCAGCGCCACCCAGGAGGCGGCGATGATGTTCTCGTCGACGCCGATGGTGTCCCAGCGGCCGCGGCCGTCGCTGGTCTCCACCAGGACGCGGGTGACCGCACCGGTGCCCTGCCGGCCGTCGAGGATGCGAACCTTGTAGTCGACCAGGTCGAGATCGGCCAGACCCGGGTAGGCCTTCTCCAGCGCCTTGCGCAGGGCGGTGTCGAGCGCGTTGACGGGCCCGTTGCCCTCCGCCGTCGACACGTGCCGCTCGCCGTGGGAGGTGAGCTTCACCGTGGCCTCGCTGACGACCTCGCCGCCGGAGCGCTGCTCGACGATGACCCGCCAGGATTCCAGGGTGAAGAACCGCTCCCGGCCCGATACCTCGTCCAGCAGCATGAGCTCGAAGGACGCCTCGGCGGCCTCGTAGGCGTAGCCGGAGGCCTCCCTGTCCTTGACCATCTCCAGCACCCGACCGAGCGCCTCACGCTCCCCGGAGAGGTCCATGCCGAGCTCGCGGCCCTTGAGTTCGAGGGTCGCGCGGCCGGCCAGTTCGGAGACGAGCATCCGCATGTCGTTGCCGACGGCGGCCGGGTCGATGTGCTGGTACATGTCGGGGTCGACCTTGACGGCGCTCGCGTGCAGGCCGGCCTTGTGCGCGAAGGCGCTGGCGCCGACGTAGGGCCGGTGCGTGCTCGGGGCCGAGTTGGTGACCTCGTCGATGGCGTGTGAGACACGCACGAGCTCACGCAGCCGCCCGGCCGGCAGGACCTGGCGGCCCAGCTTGGTCTCCAGGCCCGCGACGACGCTGAACAGGTTGGCGTTCCCGCAACGCTCGCCGTAGCCGTTGGCGGTCCCCTGGACGTGGGTGGCCCCGGCCTCGATCGCCACCAGGCTGTTCGCGACGGCGCAGGCGGCGTCGTCGTGGGTGTGGATACCCAGGCGCGCTCCGGTGCTCGCGAGCGTGGCCGCCACGACGTCACCGATCCGGGTGGGCAGCATGCCGCCGTTGGTGTCGCACAGCACGATCACCTCGGCACCGGCCTCGGCCGCGGTGCGCACCATCTCGAGCGCGTAGGCGGGGTCGGCGCGGTGGCCGTCGAAGAAGTGTTCGGCGTCGACGAAGACCCGCTTGCCCTCGTTCGTCAGGTGACGGACGGTGTCGCGGATCATCGCGAGGTTCTCGGCGGGCGTGGTCCGCAGCGCGCGCTCGACGTGCCGGCGGTCGGCCTTGGCCACCAGGCAGACCACGGAGGTGCCGGCGTCGCGCAGCGCGGCGACCTGGGAGTCGTCGGCGACGGCCTTGCTGGCCCGCCGGGTCGACCCGAACGCGGTCAGCAGCGCGCCGTTGAGGTCGAGCTCGGTGCGGGCCCGCCGGAAGAACTCGGCGTCCTTGGGGTTCGAGCCGGGCCAGCCGCCCTCGATGAAGCCGACACCCAGGTCGTCGAGGTGCCGGGCGACCGCCAGCTTGTCGGCGACCGACAGCGACAGGCCTTCCTGCTGGGTGCCGTCGCGCAGCGTGGTGTCGTAGATGTGCAGCGACTCCCGGTCGAACGGGAGCCCGCCGACCGCGCCGAGCGGAGCTGAACCGAGCGGAGCTGGGGTGTCGTGAACCACGATGGACCTCTCGCTGGAACCGTGTCTGGCCGTCACGCGCCCGGTCTGCCTGGTCAGTGACCGGAACGCGCGACGGGGACGGGTTCGCCGCCAGCGTCCCACCATACGATGTAACACGCTGGACACGCGGCAAGTGTGGCAATTGCCATGGACGCCATGTGCACGCCGTGGACGCCGCGCACGCCCGCCGCGGCGGTCAGTCGCCCGCGAACCGGCGGAGGCGGTCAACCTGCATGATGGTGATCGTCTGACCTTCGGACAGGATCCACGCCCGCCGCTCGAACTCGCGCAGTGCCTGGTTGACCGACTGGCGCGAGCCGCCCAGCAGCGACGCGATCTCGGTCTGCGTCAGGCCCAGCTCGATGACCGGCCGGCCGGCCTCGCGCATCCGCATCAGCAGCAGCTTCGCGACCCGGCGCGGGAGATCGAGGAAGACCAGGTCCGCGTTCGCCCCGGTGAGCCGGCGCACGTGCGCCACCAGCGCGCGGATGAGCTGCTCGGCGACAGCCGGGCGCTCCCGGACGAGCTCCCACACGGCGCTGCGCTCGAGCACCAGCGCGGTGCTCGGCTCCAGCGCCTCGACACTCGCGGACCTCGTCCCGGCCTCGACGATGTTGAGCTCGCCCAGCGTCTCCCGGGGACCGGCGATGTTGAGCACGTGGTCGCGCCCGTCGTCGGCCTTGGTGAGGATCTTGAGTCGCCCGGACGCGATGACGAGGAGGGTGTCGGCCGGCTCCCCCTCGGTGAAGACCACCTGGCCCCGGCGGAAACGCCGGGTCACGGACCGGCTGGCCAGCCGCAGCAGATCCTCCTCGTCGAGCTCCTTCAGCAGCGTGGTCGCCCGCAGCAGCGTGACCGCCTCAGTGTCGTGCATGCGGTGAACGTAGCGCCGCTCGGCGGTCTCGTGTGCTGCAGATCCCGGAGCCGACACGTTCATCGCGCAATCGTGATAATGCGAACACGACCGGTAATACCCATCGCGGCCGGCACGTCAGGCCGACACCCGCTGCCGACTCCAGCAGCGCACCACGTCACGCATCGAAAGCACGCCCTCGACCTCGGCGCCGGTGGTGACCACGAGGTGCCGGAACCCGCCGCGCAGCATCGCCGCGGCCGCCTCGTCGAGTGACCAGTCGGGGGCGGCGACCACCACGTCCCGGGTGACGTGGTCGCCCACGACCTCGACGTCCGGATCCTGGTCGGCCGCGATCGCCCGCAGGACGTCGCGCTCGGTGAGGATTCCGAACCCCTGGCCGTCGCCGTCGAGCACGACGGCGGCACCCACGTGCCGGGCGGCCATCAGCCGGGCCGCCTGGCGCAGGGTGTGCCCGGGCCCGACGACGAGGACCAGAGCGCTCATGCCCTCCGAGACACTCATGCCCTCCGAAGCCCGCATATCCTCCGAAACGCGCGTATCCCCCGAAACACGCGTGCCCTCCGAAACCCGCATGACGTCCTCCCGAACTCCGACTCCGGACGCTTGTGCGCTCGTGAAACGACTACTGGAGACGGTAGGCGTCCAAGGTCGGGTTGGCCAGGGCACACGCGGCGGCGGCGTGGTCACGCAGTCGGCTCGCCGCCGGGCGGGACGTCAGCTGACGAGCTCGTTCCAGTCCTTGTAGCGGTCGACCTCGCCGTGGGTGGCCTGGTGGAAGATGTCGAGGATCTCCCGGGTGACCGGGCCGGGCCGGCCCGTGCCGATCCGCCGGTCGTCCACCTCGGAGATGGGAACGATCTCGGCCGCGGTGCCGGTGAAGAACGCCTCGTCGGCGAGGTAGAGGTCGGTGCGCACGATGTGCTGCTCGCGCACCTCGTAGCCCTGGTCCGCGGCGATCTGCATGACGGAGGCGCGGGTGATGCCGCCGAGCGGCCCGTCGCTGAGCGGCGGGGTGATCACCTGCCGGCCGGAGACGATGAAGACGTTCTCGCCGGAGCCGTCAGCGATGTGGCCGTTCGGGCTGGTCATGATCGCCTCGTCGTAACCGGCCTTGATCGCGGCGACCTTGGCGAGCGACGAGTTGAGGTACTGGCCGGACGCCTTCGCGGCCGGCGGGATGATGTTCGGGTCGTTGCGGCGCCAGGTCGAGATGGTCGCCCGAGCCCCGTTGCGCTCGGCGTCCTCGCCCAGGTAGGAGCCCCAGGGCCAGACCGCGATCATGACCTCGATCGAGGACGGGAGCGGATTGAGGCCCATCTCGCCGTACCCGAGGTAGATCAGGGGCCGGATGTAGCACTCCTCGACGTTGTTCACCGCGATGGTGTCCTTCGTCGCCTGGACGAGCTCCTCCGGCGTGAAGGTCGGCTCCATCAGGTAGATCTTCGCGCTGCGGTACAGGCGGGCGATGTGGTCGGTCAGCCGGAAGACCGCGCTGCCGACGGGCGTCGAGTAGGCGCGGATGCCCTCGAACACGCCCCAGCCGTAGTGCAGGGTCGGGTTGAGCACGTGGATGCGGGCGTCGTCCCAGTCGACGAACTCGCCGCTCATCCAGATCTTCGAGGTGGGCGTGATGGCCATGATGACTCCAGGACGGGCTACGTCAGGGGGACGTGCGGGCTGGCGAGCACCGCGGGCACGAGCACCGCGGTGCGCGAACGCTGTCACTGACCAGCGCTCGCCTGCGCTGTCGCCCACCGGTGCCGTGACGAACGGCTCCGTGCCGAACGATCAGCGAAGTGCCGAACGATCAGCAAACAAACGGTCAGAGAGGACGAAACCGCCGATCGTCGCCGTGGTCGGGCCCTGTCGGCTGCCGTCGTACCGGATCTACGGGTTCACCGAAGAATAGCCGCCGGATGACCGGACGGAAAACGAACGACGAATCGGCGGGGACACACCGGCCCTCCCCCGGCTCGCCGGCCGCGCGGTCGTTCCCGCTCGCGCGGCCGGTCGGAGTGGGGCCCGGCTCAGCCCACGGCGCGGGCGGCCAGGTCGTCGCCGATCTCGCGGGTGGAGCGGCGGGCACCGCCGGCCGCGGCGCGGGCGGCCAGCGACGCGGCCACCGCGCCCTCCACCCGAGCCGCCTCGTCGGCGTGGCCGAGGTGGTCCAGCAGCATCGCGACCGAGGCGACCGTCGCGGTCGGGTCCGCCAGCCCCTGGCCGGCGATGTCGGGAGCGCTGCCGTGGACCGGCTCGAACATGCTCGGGTTCGCGCCCGAGGGGTCGAGGTTCCCGCTGGCGGCGAGCCCGATGCCACCGGTGATCGCGGCGCCGATGTCGGTCAGGATGTCGCCGAACATGTTGTCGGTGACCACCACGTCGAACCGGGCCGGGTCGGTCACGAAGAACATCGAGGCGGCGTCCACGTGCTGGTAGTCGACGCTGACGCCGGGGAACTCGGCGCCGACCTCGGCGGCCGTGCGGGCCCACAGGTCGCCCGCCTTGGTGAGCACGTTGGTCTTGTGCACCAGGGTGAGGTGGGCGCGGGGACGCCGGCTCGCCCGCGCGAAGGCGTCGCGCACGACCCGCTCGACCCCGAAGCGCGTGTTCAGGCTCTCCTCGGTCGCCACCTCCTGTGGCGTCCCGCGCCGCAGCGTGCCGCCGGCGCCGGCGTAGGGGCCCTCCGTCCCCTCCCGCACCACGATCATGTCGATGGCGGGGTCACCGGCGAGCGGTGAGGTCACTCCGGGGTACAGCCGGACCGGCCGGAGGTTGACGTGGTGGTCCAGCTCGAACCGCAGCCGCAGCAGCAGCCCGCGTTCCAGGACGCCGCTGGGCACCCCGGGGTCGCCGACGGCGCCGAGCAGGATCGCGTCGTGCCCGCGCAGCTCCGCCAGGACGCTGTCGGGCAGGGTCTCGCCGGTCTCGTGCCAGCGCCGCGCGCCCAGGTCGTAGTCGGTGGTCTCCACTTTGGGATGCACGGCTCGTAGCACGCGCAGCCCCTCCGCGACCACTTCCGGACCGATTCCGTCGCCACCAATGACCGCAAGCCTCATGGGGCTCGACTTTAGTCCGCCCGGCGTGGACGTCCGGCGCGCCCGCCCCGGGCGCGACCAGGCCGGACGGGCGCCCGGTCGCGCCCGCCGGGGAACAGATCGCGGGCCACCCCGGGGTGGCCCGGGGCGACCCGGGTCACCGGCGACGGATCGTGCCGCCCCGGCCGTCGCCGGTCGTCATTCCACTGAACCAGGAGACGACGTACGAGGACACATCGCGCGTTGACGTAAGCGGCAGCAGACAAAGACGCCACCACATCAACCGGACCACAATCGCCCTGGCCACGATAAATGCGCAGCAGACAAAATTCGGACCACGCACTCGAACGGCACCACAACTCCCGCCACCAGCCGTGCCCAGAGCGTTGAAAAAGTGATAAGAAATCAACAACATCGACGATGCGGCGTGCGGCGACACGAGGGGGTGCACGGCGCATGGTTTCTCAACAGTCGACCATCAGGCGCCCGGTCGAGGCTGGTCCACCGGGGGCGCGCGAACCCGCCGGTCAGGGTCAGGTGGACGAGGCGGGCGGAGCCTGCCCCGCGGACGGACGCCGCCAGGTTCCCGGCCTGCCCGTGCGGCCGGATCTCGACGGCATCCTGGCCGACCCCGACGCGCCATCCCTTGTCTTCCAGCCAATCGTGGACCTGCGCCGCGGCGTCACGGCCGGCTACGAGGCCCTGGCACGCTTCGGCCCGGACCCGCGCAACGCACCCCATCTCGTGTTCGGCGAGGCGGACCGCCGCGGCTGCGCGGCCGAGCTCGAGGCCCGGGTCCTGCGCCGGGCACTCGCCGCCCGCGATCATCTTCCCGACCGTTGTTTTCTCGCCGTCAACGTGTTCCCGCATCTCCTTTCCTCCCCCGAGGTCGCGGCGGTCTGGCGGGGCGCCGATCTCTCCCGCATCGTTCTCGAGCTGAACGAGGCCGTCGACATCGAGCGCGCGACCGGTCTGACGGCGACCTCGCAGGAGCTGCGGGACCACGGCGCGTTCCTCGCCATGGACGATGTCGGTTCGGGATACGCCGGCCTGCGCCAGCTCACCCACATCCGGCCCGATTTCGTGAAACTCGACGCGTCACTGGTCTCGAACATCGACGACGACCAGGTGAAGATCGCACTCACCGAGCTGGTCGGCGGATTCGCCAGCCGCCTCAACAGCTGGGTCATCGCCGAGGGTGTGGAGCGCGTCCAGGAGCTGACCATGCTGGTCGCCCTCGGCGTCCCCCTCGGGCAGGGCTTCCTGCTCGGACGGCCGTCCGCCCGCTGGCAGGAGCTCGACCCGGCCGTGGCCAGGCGGATCAGGCTGCTCTCCGCGCGCTCCGACCGTTCCTCGCGCATCGTGAGCCTGATGGAGCCGGTCCGGATCTCGACCGGCGACTACGGGCGCTGCGGCCAGGTCCCGGGCTGCCCGCCCTGCGCGCGCTCGCCCGCTCCAAGCGACGACGCCGGCTCGCCGTCCCCGGGCGGACGTCCCGAGGAACACGCCGAAGAACACGCCGAGGATCACGAAACGCTCAGGGGCGACGGTTCCGGTGGCGGGACTGCCATCATCGTCAGCAACCGGTGCCGGCCGGTCGCCGTGCGGCTGGCCGGCGGCGCGGGTGGGCGGGAACCGCAGCGGATTCCCACGTCGCTGTTCGCGCTCCCGGACGAGCCCGTCACGGAGGTCGCCCGCCGGGCGATGACCCGGCCCGCCGGCTGCCGGTTCGACCCGGTGATAATCGTGACCGAGATGGGACGGCCTCTCGGCCTGGTACGGATGGAGCGCCTGATGCTGCGTCTCGCGGATCTGTCGGCCGCATGAGGCGGAACCGATTCTGGACGGCGCAGGCGCTGATGGGCCCGCGCCCCGTCGGCGACCCGGGCGCGCGGGTGCGCGAGGTGAGCATCGCGCGGCCGCCCGCCATGAAGGAGTTCTACTGCGGGGCGATCATCCCCGGCTGCGAGGCCCGGTTCGTCGCCGGCACCGAGGACGAGCTCCTCGGCGCGGTCAACACCCACGCCCGGGTCGACCACTCGATGGCCGACGTTCCCGCCGAGCTGGTCGACCAGGTCCGGCAGGGCATCAGGGACGCCGAGCCGGCCTCCCTCAACGACTGATCACGGCACTGGCCGCGGCGCAGGTCGTGGCCGGTGCGGACGACGGCACGGCCATCCCGCCCACCCGCACCGGCCGGATACTCAGCTCTCCCGGGACGCCCGGTTCACGGCGCTGACGACCGCGCGCAGCGAGGCGGTGACGATGTTGGGGTCGATCCCGACCCCCCACAGCACCGTCTCCCCCACCGCGACCTCCAGGTAGGCCGCGGCGCGGGCATCCGCGCCCGAACCCAGCGCGTGCTCGTTGTAGTCGAGGACGCGCACCGACACACCCCGCTCGGACAGCGCGGCCACGAACGCGTCGATCGGGCCGTTGCCGCTGCCCGTGATGACCGTCTCCGTGCCGTCCAGACGTACCGAGACGGTCACCTCGTCCCGTGCGCCGCTCGCCGCGGTCGTCCGTGATCCGAGCAGTTCCAGCGATGCCGCCGGGTCCCCGCCCTCCGGCCGGTACTCCCGGGTGAAGATCTCCCAGAGCTGGCCGGCCGTGACCTCGCCGCCGGCGTCGTCGGTGTGCTTCTGGACCACGCCCGAGAACTCGATCTGCAGCCGGCGGGGCAGGTCCAGCGCGTACTCCGACTTCATCAGGTACGCCACGCCGCCCTTGCCCGACTGGCTGTTCACCCGGATGACGGCCTCGTACGAGCGGCCGACGTCCTTCGGGTCGATCGGCAGGTAGGGGACCTCCCACAGCGTCTGGCCGGTCCGTTCCATCGCCTCGAAGCCCTTCTTGATGGCGTCCTGGTGGGAGCCGGAGAAGGCCGTGTAGACAAGGTCGCCGCCGTAGGGATGGCGCGGGTGCACGGGCAGCTGGTTGCAGTACTCCACGGTGCGGCGCACGCCGTCGATGTCGGAGAGGTCGATCATCGGATCGATGCCCTGGGAGAACAGGTTCATCCCCAGCGTGACCAGGCAGACGTTGCCGGTACGCTCGCCGTTACCGAACAGGCAGCCCTCCACCCGGTCGGCGCCGGCCATGACGCCCAGCTCCGCCGCGGCGACCGCGCAGCCCCGGTCGTTGTGCGGGTGCAGCGACAGCACCACCGAGTCCCGGCGGGTCAGGTTGCGGCTCATCCACTCGATCTGGTCGGCGTACACGTTCGGCGTCGACATCTCGACCGTGGCGGGCAGGTTCAGCACGACGGGGTTGTCCGGGGTGGGCGCCCAGACGTCCATCACCGCCTCGCAGACCTCGAGCGCGTACTCCAGCTCGGTCCCGGTGAACGACTCGGGGCTGTACTGCCAGCGGACGTCGGTCCCCTCCAGCAGCTTCTCCGCGTACTGGGCGCACCAGCGGGCGCCCTGCACCGCGATGTCGGTGACGCCGGCCCGGTCCAGGCCGAACACGACCCGGCGCTGCAGGGTGGACGTCGAGTTGTACAGGTGGATCAGGGCGCGGCGGGAGCCGACCAGCGAGGTGACGGTGCGCTCGATCAGCTCCTCGCGGGCCTGGGTCAGCACCTGGATCGTCACGTCGTCGGGGATCAGGTCATCCTCGATCAGCTGACGGACGAAGTCGAAGTCGGTCTGGCTCGCCGCCGGGAAGCCGACCTCGATCTCCTTGTAGCCCATCGCGACCAGCAGCTCGAACAGCTGCATCTTGCGCGACGGCGTCATCGGGTCGATCAGGGCCTGGTTGCCGTCCCGCAGGTCGACACTGCACCAGCGCGGGGCCTCGGTGATCGTGGCGTTGGGCCAGGTGCGGTCCGGCAGCGCGACCGCCGGGAACGGGCGGTACTTCTCAATGGGCATGCCGGACGGTTGCTGCGGTGTGATCACTGCTCCTGCTTCCTCGGAAGAGCCGGCGGTTATCCCCCGCCGAGCGGGACCCGGCGCTGACGCACGAGAACTCCGCGGCGGGGAAGCCAGCCATCTGTCCGGCTCGGATCAGCCGGATCGGATCAGGCCCCGCCGCGGCACCTAAGAAGAAGCAGCGCACGCATCACGGTGGCAGTTTACCGGATCGCCCAGCCCACCCGCCGGCCCAGCGGTCAGCTCCGGACGGTGCCAGCCACCACGCCAGCCACCACGAACCGCCCCGAGCGCGCGGCGAGATCATCCGAGCGGATGGTGCAGACCACGGCTCGCACCCCCCGCTCCCAGCTCGCCTCGTCCGGCCGCACCGACCCGACGACCTGGTGCGGGGCCACGTCGAGGGCGCCGACGTACTCGCGCATCGACCCGGCGCAGACGTCCCGCGCCGTGGTGTGCAGGACCTCGACGCCGGGCCAGTCGGCGAAGCGGCCGCCGAGATTGACGATCTTCGTGACTTCGTCGACGTGCGGGGCCGCACAGTCGACGCGGACCGGCGTGACCGGAGACACGGACCGGGCCGACCAGGCCATGCAGTCACCCTTGCGGATCGCGGCGAACAGCCCGGGCGCCAGGTCGAAGCCCCCCGGCACCCCGACCGCGGGGTCGACGGTGAGCGGAACCGAGCTGGCCGAGAACCCGACACCGCCCCCACCGCCGGTGGCCGCGGCGCCGTCGGCGAGCTCACCCCCGCTGCTCGCCGACGCCGGCCCGCCGACGGGGGTGCTGACCTGCGAGACCGGCAGCGGTTCCGTCGCCACCGGTGTGCCGCGGCCCGCGGTCTGACGCAGCGCCACGAACGTCAGGCTGATCATGCCGACGGCGAGCGTGACAACCGCCAGCACCCGGGTGAGTCGTCTCGTCCGCGGCGCCGGGCGTGGCGGCGCGACGAACAACCGGTGAACGAATCCCTGCAGTCCACGGGGCGCGGGCACCACCTGGCACCGTGTCCCGTGGCCCCGAACAACCTGACCGGCCCGCTCACGGGCCGATGGCTCGAGAAACCGGGCCGACCGGACGAAGCGCTCGTCGAGCCGAAGGTCCTCGAACGGATCCGGGTGCCGTGCCGCCATGCCTGTCACGGTAACGCGCGCAAGCGCGCAAGAGCGCCGCTTCCCGCTAAAGATCACCCACACCGGGCCGAGTCGTCACGACTCCGGTCAAGTACGGAGAATCTTGCCGCACAGGCGCCCTACCTGCACCGGGGCGCGCTCAGCCCGCGGAGATGCTCACCGCGCGGGCGTACGACGCACCGATGATCTTGGCGATCTCGGCCAGGATGTCGGGCGCCACCGCGTCGTCCAGGGACAGCGACATGAGGGCCTCGCCACCGGCGCTGAGCCGGCTGACCTGAGCGTTGGCGATGTTGATGTGGGCCTCGCCCAGCAGCGCGCCGACGGCCCCGACGATGCCGGGACGATCCTCGTAACGGAAGAACGCCAGGTGGTCCTCGGGACGCAGGTCGACCTCGAACCCGTCGATCGCGGTGATCTTCTCGACCTGGCGGGAACCGACGAGCGTCCCGCTGACCGAGACCGCCGTCCCGTCGGGCAGGACGCCGCGCACCGTGACGAGGTTGCGGTAGTCCGGGCTCTCCTCGGAGGTCTCCAGCGCCACGTCGACGCCGCGCTCCTTGGCGATCAGCGGCGCGTTCACGTAGGTGACCTGCTCCTCGACGATGTCGATGAAGACACCCTTGAGGACGGCGAGCTGCAGCACCGACACGTCGTGCGCGGCGATCTCGCCGCGCACCTCGACGGTGATCGCGGCGGCCACGCCCGCGGCCAGCCCGGAGAAGAGCTGGCCCAGCTTCTCCGCCAGCGGCAGACCGGGCCGCACGTCCTCGGCCACGACCCCGCCGGCCTGCACGTTCACCGCGTCCGGGACGAACTCGCCGCTGAGCGCGAGGCGCACCGAACGGGCCACGGCCAGACCGGCCTTGTCCTGCGCCTCCTGCGTCGAGGCGCCCAGGTGCGGGGTGACGACGACGTTCTCCAGCCCGAACAGCGGCGAGGAGGTGGTCGGCTCCTTGACGTACACGTCGAGCCCGACACCGCCGACCCGGCCGGACCGGACCGCGTCGGCCAGGGCGCCCTCGTCGACCAGGCCGCCGCGCGCCGCGTTGACGATGATCACGCCCGGCTTCACCCTGGCCAGCTCGTCGGCCCCGATGAGCCCCAGCGTCTCGGGTGTCTTCGGCAGGTGGATCGTGATGACGTCGCTGGACGTGAGCAGCTCGTCGAGGTCCACCAGGCGCACACCGAGCTGCGAGGCGCGGGCGACGGAGACATAGGGGTCGTAGGCCAGGACCTTCATGCCGAAGGCCGCCAGCCGCTGCGCGACCAGGACACCGATGCGGCCGAGGCCGACGACGCCCGCGGTCTTCTCCGTCAGCTCCACGCCGACGTACTTCGAGCGCTTCCACTCACCGCCGACGAGCGACTCATGGGCGGCCGGGACCCGGCGGGCGACCGCGAGCAGCAGTGCGATGGCGTGCTCGGCGGCGCTGACGATGTTCGACTGCGGCGCGTTCACCACCATGACGCCGCGGTTGGTGGCGGCGGGGACGTCGACGTTGTCGAGCCCGATCCCGGCGCGGGCCACGACCTTCAGTCGCGGGGCGGCCGCGAGCGCCTCGGCGTCGATCTTCGTTGCCGAGCGGATGAGGACCGCGTCGACGTCCGCCAGCGCCGGCAGCAGGGCGGATCGGTCGGCCCCGTCCACATGACGGATCTCGAAGTCCCCGGACAGGACCTCCAGCCCGGCCGGTGAGAGTTCCTCGGCGACGAGTACGACGGGCACGGTCTGCTCCTAGCACGCTCGTCGCCGGCCACCGCTGAGGAGGACGCAGCGGCGTGGACGCGCTGCGCCGCGGCCCGGGCGGACGACGACGATGTCGAATCGGTGGGCGGTTCGGTGCGGGTACAGCCTACAGACGCAGCTCCGCACGTTCGGGCGCCGCGACGGGTGTGCCCGCTCTCACCTGTGGCGGGCGCGGGCGCACGTCGACGGGCCGGGCGGCACGTGCCGCCCGGCCCGGCTCGCCTCAGTCCTTCGCGATCCAGGACATCATCGGGCGGAGCTTGCCACCGACCTGCTCGATCGGGTGCTGCTTGCCCTCCTCGACGAGCTTGGTGAAGGTGGCCCGGCCCGCGTCGTCCTCGGCGACCCACTCGCGGGCGAACGTCCCGTCCTGGATCTCGTCGAGGATCTTGCGCATCTCGGCCTTGACCGCCGGGGTGATCACCCGCGGGCCGCGAGTGACGTCGCCGTACTCGGCGGTGTCCGAGATGGAGTAGCGCATCTGCGAGATGCCGCCCTCGTACATGAGGTCGACGATCAGCTTCAGCTCGTGCAGGCACTCGAAGTACGCGACCTCGGGGGTGTAGCCCGCCTCGACCAGTGTCTCGAAGCCGGCCTGGACCAGCGCGCTGGCGCCGCCGCAGAGCACCGCCTGCTCGCCGAACAGGTCGGTCTCGGTCTCCTCGGTGAAGGTCGTGCGCAGCGCGCCGGCCCGGGTGCCGCCGATGCCCTTCGCGTAGGCGAGCGCGATGTCGAGCGCCTTGCCGGTGGCGTCGGCCTCGACGGCGACGAGCACCGGTACGCCCTTGCCCTCGACGAACACCCGGCGGACGAGGTGACCCGGGCCCTTGGGCGCGACCATGAAGACGTCGACGCCGGCCGGCGGCTCGATGAGGCCGTACCGGATGTTGAACCCGTGCCCGAACGCCAGCGCCTTGCCGGGGGTGAGGTGCGGCGCGATCGACTCGGCGTAGATCTTGCGGTGGGTCGTGTCCGGCGTGAGGATCATGATGATGTCGGCCTCGGCGGACGCCTCCGCCGGGGTCACCACCCGCAGGCCCTGCTCCTCGGCCTTGGCCCGACTGGTGCTCGTCTCCGGCAGCCCGACGCGGACGTCGACCCCGCTGTCGCGCAGGTTCAGCGCGTGCGCGTGCCCCTGGCTGCCGAAGCCGATCACGGCGACCTTGCGGTCGGCCAGGTTGTCGAGGTTGGCGTCGTCGTCGTAGTAGATCTCGACCATCTTCGGTGAATCTCCTCGAGGGAAATGAGGGGTGAATGAGGGGTGAATGAGGGATGGGAGTCAGGCCGAGCGCTCGACGGCGCGCAGACTGCGATCGGTGATCGACCGCGACCCGCGGCCGAGCGCGACCATGCCGGACTGGACCAGCTCGCGGATCCCGAAGGGCTCCAGCATGCGGATGAGCGCGTCCAGCTTGTCACGGGTACCGGTGGCCTCGATCGTCACCGCGTCGGGGGCGACGTCCACGACCTTGGCCCGGAAGAGCTGCACGGTCTCGAGCACCTGGGAGCGGACCGAGAGGTCGGCCCGCACCTTGACCAGCATCAGCTCGCGCTGCACGGAGACGGCCGTGTCCATCTCCACGATCTTCAGCACGTTCACCAGCTTGTTGAGCTGCTTGGTGACCTGCTCCAGCGGCAGGTCCTCCACCGCGACGACGATCGTCATCCGGGAGACGTCCGCGTGCTCGGTCGGCCCGACGGCGAGCGACTCGATGTTGAAGCCGCGCCGGGAGAACAGGCCGGACACCCGGGCCAGGACGCCGGGCTTGTTCTCGACGAGCACCGAGAGAGTGTGCCGGGTCACAGGTTGACCTCCGCGTCGCCGGAGTAGTCGAAGTCGGGGGCGATGTCGCGGGCGACGCGGATCTCGTCGTTGCTCGAGCCGGCGGCCACCATCGGCCACACCATCGCGTCGGGGTGGACCACGAAGTCGACCACGACCGGGGCGTCGTCGATGCTCATCGCCTTCTCGATCGTGGCGTCCACGTCCGCGGGCGACTCACAGCGCAGGCCGACGCAGCCCAGGGCCTCGGCGAGGCGCACGAAGTCGGGGACCCGGGTCACCCCGGTGCGCGCCGACACCGGGTGGGTGCCCAGGTCGGTGTTCGAGTAGCGCTTGTCGTAGAAGAGCGTCTGCCACTGCCGGACCATGCCCAGCGAACCGTTGTTGATGACCGCGACCTTGATCGGGATGCCTTCCAGGGCGCAGGTGGCGAGCTCCTGGTTGGTCATCTGGAAGCAGCCGTCGCCGTCGATCGCCCACACGGTGGCCTCCGGGCGGCCGACCTTGGCGCCCATCGCGGCCGGCACGGCGTAGCCCATGGTGCCGGCGCCGCCGGAGTTCAGCCAGGTGTAGGGGTGCTCGTAGGAGATGAACTGGGCGGCCCACATCTGGTGCTGCCCCACCCCGGCCGCGAAAACGGTCTCCGGGCCGGCGATCCGGCCGATCCGCTCGATGACCTGCTGCGGGGCGAGCGAGCCGTCGGCGGGCTGGTCGTAGCCGAGCGGGTAGGTCTTGCGCCAGCGGTCCAGCGACCGCCACCAGCCCTCCAGGTCGGGGCGTTCCTCGGTGCGCAGTGCCGCGGTCAGGTCGGCGATGACCTCCCGGCAGTCGCCCACGATCGGCACGTCGGCGATCCGGTTCTTGCCGATCTCGGCCGGGTCGATGTCGGCGTGGATGACGGCCGCGCCGGGCGCGAACGACGACAGCTTGCCGGTGACCCGGTCGTCGAACCTGGCCCCCAGGGTGATCAGCAGGTCGGCCTTCTGCATCGCGGTGACCGCGGCGACGGAGCCGTGCATCCCGGGCATGCCCAGGTGCTGCGGGTGGGAGTCGGGGAACGCGCCGCGCGCCATCAGCGTGGTGACCACCGGGATGCCGGTGAGCTCGGCGAGCACCCGCAGCTCGGCGGCGGCACGGGCCTTCAGCACCCCACCGCCCACGTAGAGCACCGGCCGGCGCGCCGCACTGATCATCTTGGCCGCCTCGCGGACCTGCTTGGCGTGCGGCCGGGTGACCGGGCGGTAGCCGGGCAGGTCGAGCGTGGGCGGCCACACCTCGTGCGGCAGGACCGACGTGACCGCCTGCAGGATGTCCTTCGGCAGGTCGACCAGCACCGGGCCCGGGCGACCCGTCGAGGCGATGTGGAACGCCTCGGCGATCGTGCGCGGGATGTCGTCCGCCGACTGCACCAGGAAGTTGTGCTTGGTGATCGGCAGCGTGATGCCGCAGATGTCGGCTTCCTGGAAGGCGTCGGTGCCGATGGCCGCGCTCGGCACCTGCCCGGTGATGGCGACGATGGGCACCGAGTCCATGTAGGCGTCCGCGATCGGTGTCACGAGGTTCGTCGCGCCCGGCCCGGACGTCGCCATGCAGACCCCGACACGCCCGGTGGCCTGGGCATACCCCTCGGCGGCGTGCCCGGCGCCCTGCTCGTGCCGGACGAGCACGTGCCGGACCCGGGTGGAGTCGAACAGCGGATCGTAGGCAGGCAGGATCGCCCCGCCCGGAATGCCGAAGACCACGTCGGCACCGACCGCCTCGAGCGAGTGGACGAGCGACTGCGCTCCGGTGATCTGTCTGGTCTCTCTGGTCATCTGTCGTCTTCCTTGACGGGGCCGGCGAGGTGCGGACGGGACGTCGTTCACGGGCGGGTCCACGGACGGGTCCACGGACGGGTCCACGGACGGCGGCGGGTGGTCGCCGTGCGCGGCGTTGCCGCCGTGCCCGTGTCCGGGAACGGCGTCACGCGGGGCCGGGGTCGGGGCCGGACACGAAAAAACCCCTCGTGCCATGGGCACTGAGGGGCGGCGCGGGTGGTCGGAGACCGATCTGGTCCGACTACACGCGCTCCGAGCCTACGAGAATCGTACGTACGAGAATGCCGAGCAGCATGCGGATAACCATCCCCGACATCCGCCACCGCGTCAAGCACCACGTCGCGTCCGGAGAGACAGACCACAACACCGACACCGCGACGACAGTCGCCGCGCCGCCCGCCGGGACGCCAGACAAGCATGCGCCACCCCGCCGGCGACGGCCATGTGATCATGGTCCGGTCGATGCCGGCGGGGTGGCAGGGAACCGATCAGCCGGCCGCGGCGGGCGGGCCGCCGACCTGGCCGCCGTCGAGGGCGGTGTAGAACGCCGACACCACCGGCGCGGCCGACTCGGCGCCGAACCCGCCGTCCTCGATCACCACCGCGACGGCGACGTCGCCGCGGTAGGCGACGAACCAGCCGTGCGTGGGCGGCGGGTTGCCGTCGGCGTACTCGGCCGTGCCCGTCTTGCCGTGGACGTCGCCGGGCATCGGGACGCCGGCCGCGGTCCCCTCGGTGACCACCGCGCGCATGAAGTCCCGCAGCGGCCCCAGTGCCTCGGCCGGGAGGGGGTTGCTGCGCGGGGACTCTCCGACGACGAACGGCTGATGCCAGGTGCCGCTGGCCACCGCCGCGGCGACGCTCGCCATCTGCAGCGGCGACGCGGCCACCCGCCCCTGCCCGATCGAGGCGGACGCCGACTCGACGGCGTCGCGCGGGGTCGGGAACGAGCCGCCCACGCTGGCGATCGGCAACGGCTCGGAGCTGTCGAACCCGTAGAGCTTCGCGGCCCGCTCGAGCGCGTCGTCGGGCAGCGACTGCTCGAGCCGGATGAAGGCGGTGTTGCAGCTCTTGGCGAAGACCGTCCGCAGCGGGATGGCCCCGAACTGCTCCGCCTCGGCGTTCTGGAACTCGCGCCCGCCGACGCTCACCGTCTGCGTACAGTCGATCATGGTGTCGGCGGCCTTGCCGCTCATCAGCGCCGCGGTAGCCGTCACGATCTTGAAGGTGGAGCCCGGCGGGTAGGAGCCGCGCACCGCCCGGCCGTAGCCGTTGAGCGGGTGGTTCACCGCCGCCAGCACCCCGCCGGTACGGGTGTCGATCGCGACGAGGGCCCCGTTGGGGCGCGACGCGGTCCCCAGCGCCGCCTCCCCCGCGCGCTGGACGTCCAGGTTGATGGTGGTGCGGATCTCCTCGCCGTTGCTGCTCGGGTAGGTCTTGAGGGTCTCGACGGTCTCGTTGCCGTCGGTGCGCACCACCACCGAGCCGCCCTGCGGCCGCAGCCTGGCGTCGTACACCCGCTGCAGGCCGGACGCCGGATCGACCCGGCCGACGAGGTTCCCGGCGAGCTCGGGGCTGCCGTCCAGCGGCCGCCCGTTGACGTCGAGCAGGGCGCCGCGCTCGCCGGTGGACGCGGCGCGGTCGAGGCGCAGGCCGGGCTTGAGGGACGGGTGCACCGAGGACGGCCGGGCCCGCACCTTCCACTGCCCGCCGCCGGTGTCGACGAGGGCCAGCTCACCCACGTAGGCCAGCGGCTCGGCGAAACCGGCGAGCGTCAGCTTCGCGGTGTACGGGACGGTGGCGCTCGTGCCCGACCGGGTCAGCTCGCCGGGGACGAGCTCGGCCCCGGTCACCGAGAGCCGGTCGCGCACGTCGCCCATCAGCCCGACAAGGGCACCGACCGCGATGTCGCCGTCGGTGCTGAGGGCCGTCACGGCGGCGCCCGCCCGCTCCCGGACCTGCCCGGCAGCTGCCGGCGCGGCCGATGCTGCCGGTGCGGCCGTCGCCGGCGCGCCCGCGGTGCCGCCGCCCGGGTCACCCGCCGCCGGTTCCTCGGCGGCCGGCGCGGTCGTCAGCGTCTTCCAGGCGTCCAGGTAGGCGTGGGCGACCGCGGCCACCCGGCGGTCGGCCTCACGCGCGTCGGAGCGGGACTTCAACCAGTAGGCCACCCCGCCGCCGACCGCCAGCAGGACCACAACGAGCGCGACGATGAGTGCGTTACGCCGGCCGCGGCCCCGGCCTCGGCGGCGTGACATGGACGGGCTGAACCCCGTCGGGGTGAGAGGCACGACGGCTCGCCTCCCCCCTCGCTCGGAGAACCGCCTGACAGGACCGTGCGGCCCGACCACACCCTACGAACGGCTAACCCGCTCCGCATCCGACGCGCCGTCGCTCGTCGGCAAGCCGACACGCGGATGCACTGATGGTGGTAACACGGAGGACCACGCCGACCGACCGGACGTTCGGCTTAATCCACCCGATCCGTTGCCAGCCCGGACCGGATCGCCGCGGCGGCGGACTCGTCCCGGGGCGCCCCCCACGGGGGCACCGGCTCGCCCGTCGGCGCCGGCAGGATCTGGCGCAGCACCGGCCGACGGGCCGGCCAGGACCGCCACTCGCGCGGGTAGCCGACCGAGACCTCCTCGAACCGCACCCCGTCGTACCAGGTCGTCCGCGGAATGTGCAGGTGCCCGTAGACCACGGCGGCGACGTTGTAGCGGGTGTGCCAGTCCGCGGTCAGCTCGGTGCCGCACCACTGGGCGAACACCGGGTAACGCAGGATCCTGGTCGGCTCCCGCACCAGCGGGAAGTGGTTCACGAGAACGAGCGGGACGTCGCGCGGGCACGCGTCGAGCCGCCGCCGGGTCAGCTCGACCCGGGCCCGGCACCAGTCGTCCCGGGTCGGGTACGGGTCGGGGAAGAGGACCGACTCGTCCGAGCACACGATGCCGGCCTCGTAGGCGGCGGCGAGCGCCTCCTGCTTGGTCGAGGTGCCCTCGGGCCGGAACGTGTAGTCGTAGAGCAGGAACATCGGCACGATGCGCGCCGGGCCGCCCTGACCCGTCCACAGTGGGTAGGGGTCCTCCGGGGTGAGCACGCCGAGCCCGGCGCACAGGTCGACCAGGCGCCGGTAGCGCGCCTCGCCGCGCAGCGACGTCTGGTCCCGCCCCAGCGTCCACAGCTCGTGGTTGCCCGGTACCCACACGACCTGCGCGAAGCGGTCGGCGAGCAGCCGCAGCGCCCATTCGACGTCCTCGTAGAGCTCCCCGACGTCGCCGACGACGAGCAGCCAGTCGTCGGGGCGGCCCGGGCGCATCGCCTCGACGATCGCCCGGTTGTCGGGGTGGCGGACGTGGATGTCGCTGGTGGCGAGCAGCCGCCCCTGTGTGGTCGCCGGCATCCGGCCCGGCGTGGTCGATTGCATCACTGACGATCGTCGCACACCGGCCGCCCCGGGCCCGGAGCGAGAACGGAACCAGTGATGTGGCCCACGTCGCCGCCCCGGACGCCGCCCCGGATGTGTCAGGAGGCCTCGAGGCGCTCCAGCAGCAGGCGGCGGACGGCCGCGGCGTCGGCCTGGCCGCGCATCGCCTTCATGACCGCGCCGACCAGCGGGCCGACGGCGTTCACCTTGCCGCCCCGCACCTTCTCGGCGATGTCGGGCGCGCCGGCGATCGCCGTGTCGACCGCGTCGCGCAGCGCCGAGTCATCGGAGACCACGGCCAGGCCACGGGCGGCGATGACCTCGTCGGCGGAGCCGTCACCGGCGAGCACCCCGTCGATGACCTTGCGCCCGAGCGCGTCGGTGAGCTGCCCGGCCGCGACCAGCTCGCAGATCCGCGCCACGTCAGCCGGGCCGATCGCCAGCTCGCGCGGCTCGACCCCGGCGTCCGCCGCGCGCCGGGCGAGCTCGTTGAGCCACCACTTGCGGGCCGCGGGCGGGCTGGCCCCGGCCGCCACCGTCGCCTCGACCAGGTCGAGCACCCCGGCGTTGCGCATCTCCTGGATGTCGCGCACCGTGTACCCGTGCTCGGCGATGAGCCGGACGCGCCGCTGCGCCGGCAGCTCCGGCACCACCGCGCGAACGGCCTCGATGTACTCGTGCGTGAGCGCGAGGGGCGTCAGGTCCGGCTCGGGGAAGTACCGGTAGTCGGTCGCCTCCTCCTTGGACCGGCCCGACGACGTCCGCCCGGAGGCCTCGTCGAAGTGCCGGGTCTCCTGCACGACCCGGTCGCCCGCGTCCAGCAGCGCGGCCTGCCGGACGATCTCGAACCGCACCGCCCGCTCGACCGAGCGCAGCGAGTTCAGGTTCTTCGTCTCCGACCGGGTGCCGAACGGCGCGTCGGGCTCACCGGGCGCGGGCCGCAGCCGCAGCGAGACGTTCGCGTCGCAGCGCAGCGAGCCCTGGTCCATCCGGACGTCCGAGACGGCCAGCGCGCGGCACAGCTCACGCAGCTCGTCGACGTAGGCGCGGGCGACCTCCGGCGAGCGGATGTCGGGCTCGGTGACGATCTCGACCAGCGGGATGCCGGCGCGGTTGTAGTCGACCAGCGAGTGGGTCGCCCCGTGGATCCGACCGGTCGCCCCGCCGACGTGCAGGGACTTGCCGGTGTCCTCCTCCATGTGCACCCGGGTGATCCCGACCCGGTGGATCTCGCCCTCGACCTCGACGTCGAGCCAGCCGTTCGAGCACAGTGGCTCGTCGTACTGGCTGATCTGGAAGTTCTTCGGCATGTCCGGGTAGAAGTAGTTCTTCCGGGCGAACCGGCACCAGGACGCGATCGAACAGTTCAGCGCCAGCCCGATCAGCGTCGCGAAACGCACCGCGGCCTCGTTGACCACGGGCAGCGCGCCGGGCAGGCCCAGGCAGACCGGGCACACCTGGGTGTTCGGCTCCGCGCCGAAGGCGGTCGCGCACCCGCAGAACATCTTGGACGCGGTGCCGAGCTCGACGTGGGTCTCCAGCCCGATCACCGACTCGTACCGGGCGGTGGCGTCCTCGTAGGACGGGGTGGCGATGACGGGAGCCGATGTGCTCACCGGGATGACTCCTCTTCGATGCCGTCGACGCCGTCTTCCTCACCCGCGGCGGGCGGGCGGGGAGCGGAGCGGGTGTCACGGACGTGGACGTAACTCAGCGCGATCGCGGCGGGCAGCCCGATGATCCCCCAGACCAGCAGGATCGGGCTCAGCGTCAGGCCGCCGAGGACGAGCACCAGGAGCGTGAGCCCCCAGACGATCAGCAGCAGTGCGCGGTCCTGCCGGCCGCTGCGCAGCCCGGCCATGTCCCTCCTCGTCCTTACTTTCCCGACCTTCCCCGGCTTCCCCGGCTTCCCGGTGTTCCGGGTGCCGGCGCTAGAGCGCGGGTGCCTCGTCCAGCAGCGGATGTCCGCGGCGCGCCTCCAGGGCGGCCTCGAGCGCTCCGCCGACCAGGTAGAGCCGGTCGTCCGCGAACGCCGGGGCCATGATCTGGATGCCGGCGGGCAGCCCGCCCACCAGGCCGGCCGGCAGGCTCATCGCCGGCCCGCCCGCCAGGTTGGACGGGATCGTGCACAGGTCCGACAGGTACATCGACACCGGGTCGTCCACCTTGTCGCCGAGCGGGAAGGCCGGCGTCGGCGTGGTCGGCGAGACCAGCACGTCGGCCTTCTCGTAGGCGGCGGCGAAGTCGCGGCTGATCAGCGTCCGGACCTTCTGCGCCTGCCCGTAGTAGGCGTCGTAGTAGCCCGAGGACAGCGCGTACGTGCCGAGCATGACCCGCCGCTTGACCTCGGCACCGAAGCCGACGTCGCGGGTGTGGCTCATGACCTCCTCGGCACCGGCCCGGCCGTCGTCCCCGGCGCGCAGCCCGAACCGCATCGCGTCGAACCGGGCCAGGTTGGACGAGCACTCGCTCGGCGCGATCAGGTAGTACGCCGCCAGCGCGTAGGTGAAGTGCGGGCAGCTCACCTCCACGACCTCGGCGCCGAGACCGGCCAGCTCCTGGACCGCCGCGTCGAACGCCGCCTGCACACCCGGGTCGTAGCCCTCACCGGAGAGCTCGCGCACCACGCCCACCCGCAGGCCGCGGATGTCGCGGCGCGCGGCGGCCTCGACCACCGGCGGCACCGGCAGGTCGACGCTGGTGCTGTCCAGCGGGTCGTGCCCGGCGATCGCGGCGTGCAGCAGGGCGGCGTCGCCGACGGTGCGGGCCAGCGGCCCGGCCTGGTCGAGCGAGCTGGAGAACGCGACCAGGCCGTAGCGGCTCACCCCGCCGTAGGTCGGCTTGACCCCCACCAGCCCGCACACCGCTGCCGGCTGGCGGATGGACCCGCCGGTGTCGGTGCCGATGGACAGCGGCGCTTCGAAGGCGGCGACCGCCGCCGCGCTGCCACCGCTGCTACCGCCGGGGATGCGGGTGAGATCCCACGGGTTGCGGGTCGGCCCGTACGCCGAGTTCTCGGTGGACGAGCCCATCGCGAACTCGTCCATGTTGACCTTGCCGAGGATGACCACGTCGGCGGCGCGCAACCGGGAGACCACGGTCGCGTCGTACGGCGGCCGCCAGCCCTCCAGGATGCGGCTGCCGCAGGTCGTCGGCATGCCCCGCGCGGTGAGCACGTCCTTGAGCGCGAGCGGGACGCCGGCGAGCGGGCCGAGCTTCTCCCCGGCGGCGCGGCGGGCGTCGATCGCGCGGGCGGCGGCGAGCGCGCCCTCGGCGTCAACATGCAGGAAGGCGTGGACGGCCTCGTCGACCTTGGCGATGCGGTCGAGCGCGGCGAGGGTCGCGTCCTGCGCGGACAGCTCGCCCGCGGCGATCGCGGCCGCCGTCTCGGCGGCGGTCAGCCGGACGACGTCGTCCGTGCGGCGGGGGGCGCCCGCGCCGGCGGCAGCCGCGGCGGCAGGCGTTGAGGTGCTGGAAACGTCGGTCATGTGCGGCCTGGTGCCCCTCACTCGTCCGGATCGAGAATGCGCGGCACCCGGAACCGGCCCTCCTCGGCGGCGGGCGCACCGGCGAGGACGTCGGCGGCCGGCAGCGACGGGCGGGTCACGTCCGCGCGGAAGACATTGGTCAGCGGCACGGCGTGCGAGGTCGGCGGGATGTCCGCGGCCGCGACCTCGGAGACCCGCGCGACGGCGCCGAGGATCGCCTCGAGCTGCGGCGCGAGCGCGTCGAGCTCGGCGTCGGACAGGGACATCCGCGACAGGCGGGCGAGGTTGGCTACCTCGTCCCGGGTGATCGCCATTCCGGTGGACCCCTCGTGGGCGGTGGGCACAGGCCCGAGATCGGTCAGGTCGTCGCGCGCCGTCGTGCGGGTGGTGGCCCGGTGGTGGCCACGACCGGCGGCAGGCCGCTACCGGCGACCCTGACCGCGGCCCGGCCGGCTGGGCGCCGGACGACTGCCGCGCCGGTTGCTGCCGGCGGTGACATGCCGGCGAACACAACGTCGGCGTTCCCCACATCGTACGGCCCACCACCCCACCCCGACTCATCCGTGGCGGTTGGCGACACGGCATGGGCGCGGCGGGCGTCGGTAGGGCGGCGCGACACGCGGGCGTGACCCGGCGGCCACCGTTCCGTCACGCCCCTTGCGCATGCTCAACCACATGTCGTACCTGCTCCGGCTCCTGCTTCCCGATCATCCCGGTGTGCTGGGAGCGGTGGCCACGGCACTCGGTGCCGCCGGCATCGACATCGTCAGCCTCACCGTGGTGGAGCACACACCGGCCGGGGCGGTCGACGACCTGATCGTGCTCCTGCCCCCGGGCGGCCTGGCCGAGCGGCTGTTCACCGCGGCCCACTCCGTGCCCGGGGTCTCAGTCGAGTCGCTGCGGCCCTACCAGGCCGACGGCGCCGGGATCAGCGAGGACCTCGAGCTCGTCGACGCGCTCGCCGAACGCCCCGCCGACGCCGTGGCCGTGCTGACCGACCTGGTCGCCGGGGTCTTCCACGCCGACTGGACGCTGCTGCTCGAGTACCTGGGGCCGGGCGACGTCCGGGTCCGGGAGGCCTCGGTGGGCGCGCCGAGCCTGGGCGGCGACGACCTCGGCGTTCCGGAGCGGGTGCGCCTCCCGCTGCCCTGGCTGCCGCTGCGCGCGGCGCGTCGCGTCGTGCCGGACGACGGCGAGTTCCCGGCCCGCTGGGAGGCGGTCAACATGGAGCTCGCCGCGGCCCCGGTCGGGCACGAACGGCTGGCCGTCCTGGTCGGCCGGCCGGGAGGCCCCGCGTTCCGCTCCTCCGAGGTGGCCCGGCTCGCGCACCTGGCCGGCATCGCCGCCACCCTCGCCCGCACGGCCGGCCCCGGCCGCTGAGCACGGCTGCGCGCCGCTGACCGCGGCTGCCGACCGCGGCGGTGCGGCCGTTTCCGCCGACGCGGCGGCGAGCCACGGGGTGAGCAGCACCGCGGGCAGCGCGGGCGCCACGTGCCACCCCTGGGCCGCGTCCGCGCCGAAGCCGGCCAGCCGGCGCCATTCGACGGGAGTCTCCACGCCCTCGGCGACGACCCGCAGCCCCAGGTCCGCGGCCATCCGAACGACCGCGCGGACGAAGTCGGCGTCGCGGTCGGCGCCCGCCATCCGGCCGATCACGGTCCGGTCGATCTTGATCTCCTCGAACGGCAGGCGCCGCAGCGCGTCGAGGGAGACCCGGCCGGTGCCGAAGTCGTCCAGGCTGACCCGCACACCGAGGTCCGCCAGGTCGCGCAGCGCCCCGGCCGGCTCGTCACCGTCCGCGGTGACGGCGCCCTCGGTGACCTCGAAGGTCAGCGCCGTGGCCGGCAGGCCGGTCTCGGCCAGCGCGGCCGCGACCGAGCCGACGAAGCCGGGGTCGCGCAGGTCACGCGCGGACGCGTTCAGCGCGACCGCCACCGGGATCCCCGCCGCGTTCCACCGGGCGACCTGCGCGAGCGCGCGGCCCATCACCCACGACGTGATCGGGCGGATCAGGCCGGCGGACTCGGCGAGCGGGACGAAGACTCCCGGCAGCAGCAGCCCCCGGCTGGGGTGCCGCCAGCGCAGCAGCGCCTCGACCCGCCGCACCCGCCCGTCGGCGATCTCCGCCTGCGGCTGGTAGTGCACCTCGAGCTGTCCGTGCTCCAGGGCGTAGCCGAGTTCGGCGGTCGTCCGGGCCCGTAGCCGGGCACGGCTGGCGTCACGCGGCCCGTAGGCCTGGACGCCGAGGTGGTGCTCCTTCGCGGTGTACATGGCGAGGTCGGCGCACCGCGACAGCGCGGGAAGGTCGCCGCCGTGGTCCGGGTAGAGCGCGACCCCGACGCTCGCGTCGACGTCGCAGAACTGCCCGTCGATCTCGTACGGGGCACGCAGCACGCCTCGGACGCGCCCGGCCACCTCCCCGACCACCGTCCGGCCCGCCTCGCCGGCCGGCAGCGCGGGCAGCAGGACGGCGAACTCGTCGCCGCCCAGCCGCGCGACGACGTCACCGGGGCGCAGCGCGGCGGTGAGCCGGGCCGCGGCGACGACCAGCAGCCGGTCGCCGACCTCGTGCCCCAGCCGGTCGTTGACCTCCTTGAACCGGTCCAGGTCGAGCAGCAGCAGGCCGACCCGGCAGCCGGTCCGCTCGGCCGCGCGGAAGCTGGCGGCCGCGCGCTCGGCGAGCTCCGCCCGGTTCGGCAGCCCGGTGAGCCCGTCGTGGCGGGCCTCGTGCTCCTTCTGCCGGGAGACCTCACCGACCCGGGCCACCACCAGCAGCGCCGGCAGCAGCAGCGGCACCAGCCAGGCGCTTCGCGCCGCGGCGACCACCACCAGCGGCGCGAGGGACAGCGTCGCCACCCCGCCCGCCACCCGGCGCCGCAGGTCGGCGAGGGGAGCCCGGTACCCGGCGTGGGCACGGCCCCCGCCACGGCCGGCCGCGCCGCCGACGGCCGCGCCGCCGACGGCCGCCGGCCCGCGCGGGTGCGTAGGCAGGCCGAGCAGGTCGTCGACGGCGAACAGCGCGAGGCCGGCGAGCGCGACCTCGGGCAGATCCCCGGCCCCGAGATCGGCTCCGAGGCCGTACGCGGCCACCACGGCTCCCGCCGCGCACAGCGCCAGCGAGCGGCGCCCGACGACCACCATCACCCACCGCGGGCGCGCGCCCCGCACGAGCTCCAGCAGGACGCCGACGACCAGGTGCGCCGCCAGCGCGGGCGGCGTTCCCCAACCGAGCAGGAGCGCGAACAGGAAGGTCATCGTGAGATCACTGCCGCCGGCGCCCGGCCCGCCCGCTCGGCGCCGGGCACCCAGCGCGCCCGCCGGCAGACCGGCCGGCCCGAAGGCGCCCGGCCAGGCCCCACCGACGGGCACCGGCTGCGACCCGACGAGAAGGGCGAGCCCGGCGATCAGCACGAAGGCCACGCCCAGGTTGTCGAAGGCACCGCGCCAGCCCCCGGCGACGGCGACCACCGCGGCCGTCAGGCATCCCGCCGCGCCGACCGCGGCCCCCCACCCGGCCCCTGGCTCCGGCGGCACGCCGCCGGCTCGCGGGGCGCGCATCAGCGGCGACCGGAACGGCCCCGCGTCGATCCCTCGACGTGTCGGGGACGGGCGCACCGACGCCCGGCCACACCGACGAGAACATGACGGAACATATGAGTGCTCACCGTAATGAACCTTTCGCTGCCAGGATGCGAAGGTTACCCGTCGACCTCCTCGAGCACGGCGAGTGCCCTAGCCGCATCCGCTCCGTCACGGAGAAGCACGGCGAATCCGGCTTCGTCCAGGAGCGGGATCTTCAGGGTGCGGGCCTTGTCGTACTTCGACGCCCCGGGATCGGCGCCGGCGACGACGAACGTCGTCTTCTTGCTCACCGAGCCCGTCACCTTGCCGCCGCGGGACTGCACCGCCTCGGTCGCCGTGTCCCGACTCCAGCCGTCCAGGGTGCCGGTGATGACCACCGCGACGCCGTCCAGCGGCCCGGGGCCCTCGCCGGCGCCCTCGTCGGCCAGGCGGACCCCGCCCGAGGCGATCCGGGCGACGATGTCGCGGTGCCGCGGGTCGGCGAACCAGTCGACCACCGCGTCGGCGATCTTCGGCCCGACGCCGTCGACGGCCGCGAGCCGCTCGGCGGGCGCCGTCGCGATCGCGTCGAGGGAACGCAGCTCCCGGGCCAGCCCGCGGGCGGCCGTCGGCCCGACGTGACGGATCGACAGCCCGACCAGCAACCGCCACAGCGGGCGGTCACGAGCCGCCTCCAGGCCGCGCAGGATCTGCTCGATCTTCTTGTCGGCGAAGCCACGCAGCCCCTCGAAGGACTCCGGGGCCAGGTGGAAGACGTCGCCGATGTCGTGGATCCGGCCCTCCGCGAGCAGGACCGTCGCCGTCTCGTAACCGAGCCCGTCGATGTCGAGCGCGCCGCGCGACGCCAGGTGGAACACCGACTCCCGCAGCTGCGCCGGGCACGAGACGGTGTTCGGGCAGCGGATGTCGACCTCGCCCTCGGGGCGGACCAGCTCGGTGCCGCACTCCGGGCAGTGCGTGGGCATCACGAACGCGCGCTCGGAACCGTCACGCAGGTCGACGACCGGGCTGACGATCTCGGGGATGACGTCACCGGCCTTGCGCAGCACCACGGTGTCGCCGATCAGGACGCCTTTGCGACCCACCTCGTCGATGTTGTGGAGGGTGGCCATCGCCACCGTCGACCCCGCCACCTTCACCGGCTCGAGCACCCCGAACGGGGTCACCCGGCCGGTGCGGCCGACGTTCACCTGGATGTCGCGCAGCCGGGTGGTGACCTCCTCCGGCGGGTACTTGAACGCGACCGCCCAGCGGGGGGCCTTCGAGGTGGCGCCGAGGCGACGCTGCTGGCCGAAGTCGTCGACCTTCACGACGACCCCGTCGATCTCGTGCTCGACGTCGTGGCGGTGCTCGCCCCAGCGCCGGACGAAGGCGAGCACGTCCTCCACCGAGGCCATCACCTCGTGACGGGCGGAGACCGGCAGCCCCAGCTCGGCGAACCGCGCGTACGCGCCCGACTGGGACGCCACGTCGAAGCCCTGGTGGGCGCCGAGGCCGTGCACGATCATGTCGAGCGGACGGCTGGCGGTGACCCGGGGGTCCTTCTGGCGCAGCGACCCGGCGGCGGCGTTGCGCGGGTTGGCGAACGGCGCCTTCCCCGCCTCAACCAGCGCGGCGTTGAGCTCGGTGAACCGCTCGGTCGGGAAGAACACCTCGCCGCGCACCTCGAGCAGCTCCGGCACGGCCGGGCCGCACAGCCGGGACGGCACGCTCGCCAGGGTCCGCACGTTGGGCGTGATGTCCTCCCCCGTGCGACCGTCACCGCGGGTGGCCGCGCGGACGAGCCGGCCGCCCTCGTAGACGAGGTCGACCGCCAGCCCGTCGATCTTCAGCTCGCACAGCCACGCCGTGACGGGCTGCTCCCGCGCGGCGCGCGCCGCCCAGGCGTGGAACTCCTCGTCGGTGAAGACGTTGTCGAGTGACAGCAGCCGTTCCAGGTGCTCGACCGGGGTGAACAGCGTCGAGTAGGAGCCGGCGACCTTCTGGGTCGGCGAGTCCGGGGTGCGCAGCTCGGGGTGCCGCTCCTCGATCGCCTCCAGCTCGCGCATAAGCGCGTCGTACTCGGCGTCGGCGACGGTCGGCTTGTCGAGCACGTAGTAGCGGTAGGCGTGTTCCTCCAGCTCGCGGGCCAGCTCGGCGGCCCGGCCACGCTCGTCGGCAGCCAGACCAACCTCGTCGGCGGCCAGGCCGCGCTCGTCCACGCTCACTGTGGAGATTCCACCAGGACCCGCGCCGCCTCACGGCAGTGCCGCAGCGCGGCGCGCGCGTCACCCACCCTGGCATTGGCCAGACCACACGTCGGTGTCACGGCCACCACCTCCCCGAGTAGTTCCGGAGCGAACCCCAGCCGACGCCACAGGTCGACCGCCACCGCGACCGTACGACGGGGGTCCGACAGGTTCCCGGCGCCGTCCGTCGGCACCAGGCCGAACATCAGGCCGACGCCCGCCTCGACCGCCTCGCCGACCGCGTCGTCCTGCGCCCGGGTGAGCAGGGTCGCGTCGAGGCCGACGAACCGCGCGCCGGCCCGCCGCAGCAGGTCGAGCGGCACGTCCGGCGCGCAGCAGTGCACGCCGGACGCGGCGACCGACGCCGCCCCGGTCACCGCGGACAGCACGCCGGCCAGCCGCTCGGTCGCCGGCCCCTCCTCTACGGCGGGCAGGACGGAGAACCCGCTGGGAGTGCGGATGTGGCCGGCGAGCATAGCCGGCAGCGACGGCTCGTCGAGCTGGACGAGCATCCGGGCACCCGGAATCCGTCGCCCCAGGTCGGCCAGGTGGGCGACCAGCCCCTCGGCGAGCGCCTCCGCCAGGTCCCGGGCCGCGCCCTGATCGGCGAGCGCCTTGTGCCCGCGCGGCAGCTCGACCCCGCCGGCCAGCGTCCAGGGGCCCGCGGCCGACACCTTGAGCGGCCCGGTGTAGCCGGCGGCCGCCTCGGTGAACGCGTCCAGATCCCGGGCGAGCAGGTCACGGGCCCGGCGCAGGTCCAGGCCGGGCCGCGGCACCAGCCGCCACCCGGACGGCTGGAAGTCGACCGGCAGGTCCACCAGCAGCGCGCACGAACGGCCGATGATGTCGGCGCCGACCCCGCGGCCCGGCAGCTCCGGCAGGAACGGCAGGTCCGGCACCTCCCCCAGGACGTACCGCGCGGCCTCGACCGGGTCGAGATCCGGCAGCGACCCGACCCCGGAGGCCGTCCCGGGCGGCCAGGGGATGCCCGCCCGCTCGGCGGTCCCGTCGCTGCCCAGCGGTGAGACACCCTCCCCCGGCACGTCCCGGATCGGCTCCGGGCCCGCGCCCCGCTCAGTGGCAGACCACGTCATCACCACATCGACTCCTTAGATTCCGGCCGCGACCCCAGGCCACGGCCGGCGAACAACACCCACCAGAATCACTCGCCAGAATCACCCACCAGGATCGCCCGTCAGGATCACCCGTCGGAACGACCCGCCGGCGGAACCCCTCGGATGACTCGCTGGCAGGACCCGTCAGCACGCGGCAACCGCGCCCGGCGCATCACCGAAGGCGCGCCGCAGGCCACACGAGCCACTCCGGCCAGGCGGGCGGCCGGGCTTCGGGCGGGCCCGGTGCCTCAGGCCGCCAGGGAGCGGATGCGCCCGCCGCCGAGCACCCGGTCGCCGTCGTAGAAGACCACGGCCTGGCCCGCCGCGGTGCCGCGCACCGGCTCCGCCAGCCGCACGTCGAGCTCGTCGCCCCGGGCCGTCACCACCGCGGGGACCACCCCGCCGTGCGCCCGGACCTGCGCGGTGCACGACACCGGCCCGTCATGGGGCCAGACCATCCGCTCCGCGACCAGGCTGCGCATGTCCAGCGCGCTGGACGGGCCGACGGTCACCGTCGACGTCGCCGGGGAGATCTCCAGCACGTAGCGCGGGCGGCCGTCCGGCGCGGGACGTCCCAGCCCGAGCCCCCGGCGCTGCCCGACCGTGAAGGCGTACGCCCCGTCGTGCTCGCCGAGGGTCTCGCCGGTCTCCGCGTCGACGACCGGGCCCGGGCGCGGCCCCAGGCGCTCGCGCAGCCAGGCGCCGGTGTCCCCGGAGGCCACAAAACAGATGTCGTGGCTGTCCGGCTTGTCGGCGACGGCGAGGCCACGGCGCGCGGCCTCCTCGCGGACCTGGGCCTTCGTCGAGTCGCCGAGCGGGAACCGGGCCGCGGCGAGCTGCTCGGGCCGCAGGGTGCCGAGCACGTACGACTGGTCCTTCGCCGGGTCCACCGAGCGGCGCAGCGTGCCGTCCTCGTCCAGCCGGGCGTGGTGCCCGGTGACGACCGCGTCGAAGCCGAGCGCGAGCGCCTTCTCCAGCACCGCGGCGAACTTGATGCGCTCGTTGCAGCGCACGCAGGGGTTGGGCGTGCGCCCGGCCGAGTAGTCGGCGACGAACTCGTCGATGACCTCGGTCTCGAAACGCTCCGCGAGATCCCAGACGTAGAAGGGGATGCCGAGCACGTCGGCGGCACGGCGGGCGTCGCGGGCGTCCTCGAGCGTGCAGCACCCACGGGCACCGACCCGGTCCGAGGCGGGCGAGCGCGACAGCGCCAGGTGGACGCCGGTCACGTCATGGCCGGCGTCGACGGCCCTGGCGGCGGCCACCGCCGAGTCGACGCCGCCCGACATGGCCGCGAGCACCCTCATCCGGCTCACGATCCCACCCCTCGTCCACACCGCCGGCTCGGCGGGCGCTCCCGCCGCCGGCTCATCGACTCACCCCGCGCTCAGACCCGCGAGCTCACCGGCGCGGCTGGCGCGCGCCACCACCGGACCGATCACGGCGACCAGCGCGTCGACGTCCGCCGCCGACGAGCCGTGCCCGAGCGAGAACCGCAGCGACCCACGGGCGTGGGCCTCACCGGCGCCCATCGCCAACAACACGTGCGAGGGCCGCGCCACTCCCGCCGAGCAGGCCGAGCCCGTCGAGCATTCCACCCCGTGCGCGTCGAGCAGCATCAGCAGCGAGTCGCCCTCGCAGCCGGGGAAGGTCAGGTGTGCGTTTCCGGGCAGCCGGCCGGCGCCGGGGGCGGCACCGTTGAGCGTCGCCCCGGGCACCTCGGCCAGCACCCGGCGCACGAGGTCGTCGCGCAGCGAGGCCAGCCGGACCCGCTCGGCGGGCAGCTCCGCCGCGGCGGCGGCCGCCGCCGCGGCGAAGGCGGCCACTCCCGGGGTGTTGAGCGTCCCGGAGCGGACGTCGCGCTCCTGCCCGCCGCCGTGCGCCAGCGGCTCCACCTCGACCCCGCGCCGCACGAGCAGCGCGCCCACCCCCACCGGGCCGCCGATCTTGTGCGCGCTGATCGTCAGCGCGTCCGCCTCACTGGCGGCGAACGACGTCTCGATCTGCCCGAACGCCTGGACGGCGTCGGTGTGGAACGGGATGTCGCGAGCGTGGGCGACCCGGGCCAACTCGGCGACCGGCTGGATGGTGCCCACCTCGCTGTTCGCCCACATCACCGAGACGAGCGCGACCGAGGCCGGGTCGGACTCCACCGCGGCGCGCAGCACCTCGGGGGCGACCAGGCCGGTCTCGTCCACCGGCAGCGTCTCCAGCACCGCCCCCTGCCGCCGGGCCAGCCAGGACGCGGTGTCCAGCACCGCCGGGTGCTCCACCGCGCTGACCAGGATCCGGCGCCGGCGCGGGTCGGCGGCGCGGCGCGACCAGTACAGCCCCTTGATCGCCAGATTGTCGCTCTCCGTGCCGCCCGCAGTGAAGATCAGGTCGGACGGCCGCGCGCCCAGCACCTCGGCCAGGGACTCCCTCGACTCCTCGACGATCCGGCGGGCGCGCCGACCGCCGGCGTGCAGCGATGAGGCGTTCCCGGCGTCCGTCAACACGGCGGTGAACGCCGCGACGGCCTCCGGGCGCATCGGCGTGGTCGCCGCGTGGTCGAGGTAGGTCACGTCTGTAGAGGGTAGCTGCCACTCGGGCGCCCCACCCGGCCTCGGGACGACCGCCCGAACCCGGCCGCGCACCGGGCCGGGGCACCGGTTGGCCCGGGTCCGGGTCCGGGTCCGGGCGGGTCAGAAGTCGCCGGCACCGCGCCGCAGGTCGGTGAGCAGCTCGACGAGGTCCCGCACACCGCTGTCAGGAAGCCCGGGGTCGGCGAACACCGTGTCGTTGAGCTTCTCGGTGGCCGCGAGCGCCGTCGCCCGCCCGTCCTCAGTGATCTCGGCGAGGATCGCGCGCCGATCCGTCGGATGCGGCAGGCGGCGCACCTGCCCGCGGGCCTCCAGCCTGTCCACGGCGCTGGTGACGCTGGTCGGGTGCACCTGCAGCAGGCTCCCGATGCGGCTCAGCGGCAGCGAGCCCTTGCGGCTGAACAGCAGGAGCATGAGCAGCTCGTAGCGGGCGAACGTGAGATCGAGGGGCCGCAGGACCTCGTCGACCCGGGCGAGCAGGATCTGCTGCGCGCGCATCAGCGAGGTGACGGCGGCCATGCCGTCCGCGACGGGCCCCCATCCGTGGGCGGTCCACTGCCGGTGCGCCTCCGCGATCGGGTCGGTCGGAAGCGGTTTCGGCTGTGACACGGGTGCAATATCTCCAGGACGGGATCGTCGGGCCGGCAGACCATCGACAGCGGAGCCATCAACAATAGCCATTCCGGCGTACGACCGTTGCATCCGGGAACGGCGATGCTGGCAACGTTGGCGATGCCGGCAACATGAAGGCCACACAGCGCGCCCAGGTGCGCATCCCCGCCGACGCCCGGATCGACGTCCGACCGACATCTGGTGATCGCCTGATGATCGACGAACCAGGTGGCGTGGGTGCACACGCTCGACGCGCCGCTGCCCGCGCACCGGCACCGGCCCGCGGTCACGTCATCAGATGTTACGCCTGTACTGTCCGCCGACCTCGAAGAACGCCGCGCTGATCTGGCCCAGGGAACACACCCGCACGGCGTCCATCAGCACCTCGAAAGTGTTACCGCCCGCCGCGGCGACCTGCCGCAGCCGCTCGAGAGCCTGCTGGGCGGGCTCGCGGTTACGGCTGGTGAAGTCCGCCAGGCGCCGCAGCTGGGACTGCTTCTCCTCCTCGGTGGCCCGGGCGAGCTCCAGCGGACCGGCTCCCTTGTCGTCGGCGTCCGGCCCGATGAAGGTGTTCACCCCGATGATCGGCAGGGAGCCGTCGTGCTTGCGCCGCTCGTAGAGCATCGACTCATCCTGGATGCGCCCGCGCTGGTAACCGGTCTCCATCGCGCCGAGAACACCGCCCCGCTCGGAGATCCGCTCGAACTCGGCCAGCACCGCCTCCTCGACGAGGTCGGTCAGCTCGTCGATCACGAAGGAGCCCTGCAGCGGGTTCTCGTTCCCGGCGAGCCCCCATTCCTGATCGATGATCATCTGGATGGCCAGCGCCCGCCGCACGGACTGCTCCGTGGGCGTCGTCACAGCCTCGTCGTAGGCGTTGGTGTGCAGGCTGTTGCAGTTGTCATAGATCGCGCACAATGCCTGCAATGTCGTCCGGATGTCGTTGAAGTTCATCTCCCGCGCGTGCAGCGACCGACCCGAGGTCTGCACGTGGTACTTGAGCTTCTGGGAGCGCTCCGCCGCGCCGTAGCGCTCGCGCATCGCGACCGCCCAGATCCGCCGGGCCACCCGGCCGATCACGCTGTACTCGGCGTCCATGCCGTTGGAGAAGAAGAACGACAGGTTGGGCGCGAAGTCGTCGATCCGCATTCCGCGCGCCAGGTAGGCCTCGACGTAGGTGAACCCGTTGGCGAGCGTGAACGCGAGCTGACTGATCGGGTTCGCCCCGGCCTCCGCGATGTGGTAGCCGGAGATCGAAACCGAGTAGAAGTTTCGGACGCGGTGATCGATGAACCATTCCTGCACGTCCGCCATGCAGCGCAGGGCGAACTCCGTCGAGAAGATGCAGGTGTTCTGGCCCTGGTCCTCCTTGAGGATGTCCGCCTGCACGGTGCCGCGCACGTTCGCCAGCGCCCAGGCTGCCACCTCGGCCGTCTCGGCCGCCGACGGCTCGCGCCCGTTCTCCGTCCGGAACAGCTCGAGCCGCTGGTCGATCGCGGTGTTGAGGAACATCGCCAGAATCGCCGGGGCCGGGCCGTTGATCGTCATCGAGACGCTCGTCGTCGGCGAGCACAGGTCGAATCCCGCGTAAAGCGCCTTCATGTCGTCCAGCGTCGCCACGGAGACCCCGGACGTCCCGATCTTTCCGTACACGTCCGGGCGGGGGCCCGGGTCCCGCCCGTAAAGCGTGACCGAGTCGAACGCTGTACTCAGCCGGGTCGCCGGCGAGTCGGCGGAGAGCAGGTGGAACCGCCGGTTCGTGCGGAACGGGTCGCCCTCGCCGGCGAACATCCGCGCCGGCGCCTCACCTGCCCGCTTGTACGGGAACACGCCCGCGGTGAACGGGAAGAGCCCCGGCAGGTTCTCCCGCCGCAGGAACCGTACGAGGCGGGCGTCGTCGTCGATCCGCGGCACCGCCACCCGGGGGACGGCGGTACCCGACAGCGTCGTGCGCCGCAGCGGGGTGCGGATCTCCCGGTCGCGCACCGTGTAGACCATCTCCTCGCCGGACCGCTCGGCGACCAGGGCGGGCCAGCCGTCGAGCAGCTCGCGGGTCCGCGCGTCCAGCGCCGCGTCAGCCGCGTCCCGGAGGCTCCGCAGCCGCGCCAGCGCGTCACCCGGACCGCCGGCGCCATTCGAGCTCGCGTGATCCGCCTGGGCGCCGTCGAGCTCGGCGATCGCCGTGGACAGGTGCTGGCGCCGGCGGGCGAGCTCGGACAGCTCCTCGGTGTGCGCGTGGTAGCCGCGCACCGCATCGGCGATCTCCGCGAGGTAGCGGACCCGTGCCGGCGGCACCACCGTCGTCAGCCCCGAGGAGACACGGACGTCCACCGCCGGCAGCCGGCCCGGGACCACGCGCAGCCCGCGCTCGCGCAGCAGGTCGCGCAGGAACTGGTAGAGCGCGGTCACCCCGTCGTCGCTGAACCGCGCGGCCGAGGTGCCGAACACCGGCATCTCCTCCCAGGAAGCGCCGAAGTCCTCCCGGTTGCGCACTATCTGACGCGCGACGTCGCGCCGCGCGTCCTCCGCTCCGCGGCGCTCGAACTTGTTGACCGCCACGACATCCGCGAAGTCGAGCATGTCGATCTTCTCGAGTTGGGACGCGGCCCCGTACTCGGGGGTCATCACGTACATCGAGACGTCACAGAAGGGCACGATCGCCGCGTCGCCCTGGCCGATGCCCGGAGTCTCCACGATGATCAGGTCGTACCCGGCGGCCTTACAGGCCGCGATGATGTCGGCGAGGTGCTCGGGCAGCTCGCGCCCCGCGCCGCGGGTGGCCAGCGAGCGGAAGAAGACCCCGCTCCCGTGGACGCCACTCCCCTGGGCACCGTTCCCCTGGCGGCCCTTCGCCGGACCGCCGTCCGCCGGGCCGCCGCCGTCGGGCTCACCGCCGAGGAAGCCGGCTCCCAGCGCGTTCATCCTGATCCGGTCGCCGAGCAGCGCACCGCCGCCACGCCGCCGGGTCGGGTCGACCGCGAGGACGGCGATGCGCAGGCCGTCTTCCTGGTCGAGACGGAAACGGCGCATCACCTCGTCCGTGAGCGACGACTTCCCGGACCCGCCGGTACCGGTGATGCCGAGCACCGGCACGGCCGGTCCGCGCTCGGCCGCCTCGCGCAGCGCTGCGGCCAGGGCCGGGTTCCGGCCGTCCTCGAGCACGGTGATCGCCCGGGCCAGCGCGGACTCGTCGCCGGCCCGCACCGCCTCGACCGCCGGCGGGCACGCCGCGAGATCGACGTCCCCGTCACGGACGATGCTGTTGACCATCAGGTGCAGGCCGAGCCGCTGGCCATCCTCCGGGGAGAAAATCCTCGCGACACCGCGGGAGTGCAGTAGCGCGATCTCGTCCGGCACGATGACCCCGCCGCCGCCGCCGTACACACCGATGTGCCCGGCTCCCCGCTCCCGCAGCCGGTCCACCAGGTAGGTGAAGTACTCGACGTGACCGCCCTGGTAGGACGAGATCGCGACCGCCTGCGCGTCCTCCTGGATCGCCGCCGTCACGATCTCGTCGACGCCCCGGTCGTGACCGAGGTGGATCACCTCGGCTCCCTGGGCCTGCAGGATCCGGCGCATGATGTTGATCGCCGCGTCATGGCCGTCGAACAGCGACGCCGCGGTGACGACGCGCACCGGCCAGACGGGCACGTGCAGGGCGGGGGCCTGCTGGCCCACCACGGTGGCTGCGCTCATGTGGCTTGCTCCCGAGGACGGTACGCGGACACCAACGACCGTCGTTGGCACTCCGATAGTAGGACGTCCATTTAACTGGGGCCACCGAGACCATGGACATGCGGGCGGCACAGGGGCGTCGAACCCGTCACACAGCAGGAGGACCGGTCGCCGTGACCTGGCGTTCCGGCATGACCCGAACCCTCCACGTTCCGGGTTCCGGCGCCGGTCCGAACGCTCCAGGGGCCTCCGCCGGGGGCTCCTTCTCACAAGCCTGACGCCAGCCGATGAGCCGAGCGAGCCGGAGCGCGCTCGCCGGCGGCCTGGTCACCAAGACCAGCGGGGGTGTCCTGCATGGCTGGCAGCCGAGCCGACGGGGCTGCCTCAGGCAACCGCCTCCGTCGCTCCGACATGGCCGTCAGCCG